>JALRCB010000020.1 GCA_023257525.1 Candidatus Nanopelagicales bacterium | reverse complement strand
TTGGATTGGAATAGTTCTTGTTGCAATGGGTAGTTATTGGCCCACGCTAAAGACAAATCTTTCTTTGTCTAGCGGAGTCGATGTAATCGTTTACTCCGTTACAGCAATTTTTGTCATTCTGACATTAGTTGGAGGCTACAGTTTGCTTCGCGTAAGCGTGCGGTCTGTTGCTGATGCTCCAGATGAACTTCTCGACGAGCGCCAGATCCAGGTGCGAAACACTTCGTTTAGGTATGCCTATTACTTGATGGGTTACATAGTGATCGCACTAATGTTGCTCACGATGTTTGGTCCTGAAGTGCAAATGTTCCAACCAGAAGGCAACGACGGAAGTTATTTGGTTATTGCGACGCTGTTTGCATTCGCTTCCATGCCATCAATGGTTCTTGCTTGGCGGGAAAAGGACATCTAATGCAGATGAAGCGAGATCTAACTCCGGACGTTTTAAGAGGATTCGCTCTGCTTGGAATCTTGGTTGTAAACATCCAATTCATGGCCCTTAACAGCGGCGAAGGGGCCCGCGGCGAATGGGTTCAAGGTCTAGCAAATGGATCTGCGACCTTCCTTATTGCCACAATTTTTACCGGCAAGTTCTATTTGATCTTCTCATTCTTGTTTGGCTACAGCTCCAATTACATAATCAGGGGCGATCGAGCCAATCGAGCGCGATGGGTTAAGCGCTGCTTAGCTCTGATGGCACTGGGAGTTCTGCACTTCTCGTTCTTATGGCATGGAGACATCATCTTTGTGTATGGGATCTTTGGACTATTACTAATCCCATTCTTTTTTCGAGCTGACAGAACCCTTAAGATCTGGACTCGCGTTGTTTTCTTAGCAACATCTGCAATTCTTCTAATTGTTGCTGCTTTACTGTTCGTTGCCGAGCAGTTTTTGACCGAAGAGGCTTTGCAGACATCTATGGAATTAAAGCTCGATGGAGTGCTACTGAACGGAAGTTTCATAGAGGCAATACCGGCGCGCTTAGAGGTATGGGCCTATGGCATTTCCACTGGAATCCTTCTCCAGGGCGGTTTTGCTTTTGCTGCGTTCTTACTTGGACTGCGAATGGCAAGAACTCAGTTCTTGTCTTCTCCAATTGATGTAAATCAGAACTCTAAGTTAATCAAGCGAGGCTTATTACTTGGAGCTCCAATTCAGATTCTTGCCGCCCTTGCGCTAGTGCAAAACGAGCAATCCGCAAATCCTTCTGAATCTGTGTATCTCTTTGCACTGACTGTGTCATTCATTGCCGCGCCACTTTTGTCGATGTTTTTTGTTGGTGTTATTCGAAAGCTAGTAGAAGAGAAGCCGAACACTGTTTCTTGGATGAAGCCAGCAGGGCAAATGTCCTTAACAGTTTACATTTCACAATCGATAGTCACGTCGATGATTTTTGGTCCATGGGGATTAGGACTGTTCCAAGATCTACAAACTTGGCAGGTACTAATCCTGGCGTTTGGAATTTGGGGACTGCTTGTTTACTTGTCAACTGCCTGGTTAAAGAAATACAAGCAAGGACCTTTAGAAAAACTCGTGCACTCTGTGACAAAAGATCGATAGGGAAAAGGACTTCCAATAATGGAATACATCGAACAGTGGGGAGCGCTAGGAGTTTTCATAGCCTCAGTTATTCCATTTGTTGACGCGATCGCAATGGTGCCAGTTGGAATTGCATTGGGAGTAAACCCATATTTGGCTGTGATTGCGGCAGTGATTGGTGATGCAATTGCGATTGTAGTTTTCGCTTACCTGAGTTCGACTATGCGAAATCGGATCATAAAGAGACGTGCAGCAAAAGGTAAAACTGGTGAATCGCCTAAGTTTGAAAAAGCAGTCCGAATGTTCGATAAGTATGGAATCTATGGCATGGCGATTGCTGCTCCAGCATTAATTGGTACTCAGATTGCCGCGATGGCATCTGTGGCGGCAGGAGTTAAACCATTTCGAGCATCGACGCTCATAATTGCTAGCACGCTTATTTGGTCTGCTGGAATCGCAATTGCAATGGTTGCCTTTGACGTAAGGCTAGATCTTTCCTAGTTGTTTCCTATGTGTAGTGAATTCTGATTATTGCACCGTAGCTAACTAAACCAACTTTCAAAACCATGTCATCTACCTTTGGATCAAATTCTTGGGGTGCTTGCGCTATGATTTAAAAAACTTATTCCGATAAACCTTAGGAGAAATTCAAATGAATAATGCACCTGCTCGGTTGTTAGCCGAATTTCTCGGCGTATTCTTTCTCTGCCTGTTTGGTATCGGCGCGATAATGAACGGTGCGGATCTCACCGGGGTTGCACTTGCACATGGGCTAGCAATTTTTGTTGCCATTTGCGCCTTCGCCCACATTTCAGGTGCGCACTTTAACCCTGCAGTAACTGTGGCACTGGCCGCAACAAAGAGAATTGCTCCGATTGATGCATTGGCTTACGTCATTGCGCAACTTGTAGGTGCAGTTGCGGCAGCGGCAATTCTAAAATCTGCATTCGGTACATTGGGTGGCGTTCCAGGACTTGGTGATGGCGTTTCGGTAAGTACCGGCATTTTGGTTGAAGCAGTAGCAACTTTCATTTTGATGGTCGTCATTATGGGAGTTGCTGTTGACCCTCGTGGCACCTTCTCAATAATCGCAGGGTTACCTATTGGAATGGCAATCGTTGGAGACATTTTCTTTGCCGGACCTGCCACTGGAGCGGCAATGAATCCAGCTCGTTGGTTTGGGCCTGCGGTTGTAGCTGGTGATTTAGGCTCTGCACTTGTTTACATAGTTGGACCAATTGTTGGAGCAATGGTTGCAGTATTTGTGTATGACATTGTGATGAAGCCATCAAAGGCCTAATAATTTCACTTGCTAGAAATAGCCCCTAGACAATGAGTGGTGTCGAAAGATTCAGCGATATCTAGGGATACTTAACTCATGACCAAATACACCGCAGGCCGTGGGCTTGGAATTATGTTGCTAGTTGCAGGCTTTGCACACTTTGCTGCTCCAGCTGGTTTCGACAAAATCATTCCGCCAGTACTTCCATTTGAACCACGGTTCTGGACTTACTTAAGTGGCGCAGCTGAGTTAACTATCGGCGCAATGATGTTTGCACCGATGCCCAAGACTCTGTTTGGAAAGCCAATTAGGCAATTAGGTGTTTGGGCTGCCTTTGCGTTATTCGTTTTGGTTTTCCCAGCGAACATTTACATGGCAATCGACTGGATGGATCATGAAATGCCAGATCCACTGATTGCTTTCGCGCGCTTGCCGCTGCAGTTCGGATTGTTCTATTGGTGCTGGGCCTTGAATAAGGACATGAACCGGGAACTTGCTAAAGCAATTTAGCTTTCCAGGATTACAAAGATCTTTCGAGTACCTGGATCTTGAGTCCAATTCACTGGGGTGCCACGTTTAATTCCAAAGACGTCACCAGTTGTGAATTCTTCAGGTGACTCGCCAGGCTCAGTCAACGTGATTTTGCCGGCGAGCACAACGCAAACTTCATCCATTGGATATTCATCAAAGTCTTGGGAATGAGGATCAGCAGACCAAATACCAGCAAAGAACTTTTCGTTCTCGCCGAAGAACGGCGTAACGCAGTATTCACCCGGGGAGTCTGGATCTGCGGGTAACTCTGCATTTGTATCGATGCGAACGATGTTGCTCATGATTAGCCTTTCCAGGTTTAACAATGCTATCTAGCAAGTGAATTTCAATAGGCTAGGGCTGTGCCAAATCTGAATCAATTTATAGCTCTCGGAGATTCCTTAACTGAAGGCCTTTCAGACAAGTATCCAGATGGCAGTTACCGCGGTTGGGCCGATCGGGTCGCTGACGAGATGTCAAAGCATGACCAAGATTTTCGTTATGCGAACCTGGCGGTGCGAGGCAAGCTGCTAGAGCAAGTAGTTGCGGATCAATTACAACTTGCATTGCCATGGATGCAAGGATCACAAACTCTGGTTACATTTCACGCTGGGGCAAACAATGTTTTGCGTCCAAAGTTTGAACCAAATCAAGTCTTCGAGGCCTATGCAAATGCAGTTGCCCAAATTGCAGCTACGGGATCAAAGATATTGCTGTTTACGGTGCGAGAGGTGAGTAACCCACAATCCAAAACTCAACACTATTGGAATCAAAGGTTCGGACCGTTTAACGAGAACGTAAAGCGCGTTGCAGAGGAATTCGGCGCAACTGTGATGGATGCAAATTCTCGCGAAGTCTTTGGTGATCCGCGCATGCTGGCATCGGATCGTTTGCACCTATCTACTGAAGGTCATCGTCGTGTGGCAGCAGCAGTGTTGCGAGCCATCGACCTGCCTCACGATGCGGACTGGCAAGATCCAATGTCACCATACAAACCAGCGCCGGCGCCGATTCGCGTAATTGGCTCTGCGGCTTGGGGAATTGCATTCTTAGTCCCATGGGCAATACGAAGGATTACCAGAAAGTCATCAGGGGATGGGCGAGTGGCTAAGCACAGCGAACTCGTAACATGGTCACCGAGAATCTAGGAGTATTCGATGGCAAAACTTGGTCTAGTGGATAGCAAGCTAAACACCTTGCAAGAACCACAGCGCACCGTGATGTTAAAGCTGGCTGCCACGATTCGCGAACTAATTCCTGGTGCAACTGAATGCATCAGCTACAACCTTCCGGCATTTGAAGTTGAAGGTGGAGTTATTTGTGGCATCGAGGGCTACAAAAGGCACAATTCTTACTTCCCATTTAGCGGCAGCGTTTTGACTCAGCTATCGAGTGAATTAGCCAACTACGAGATGACTCAAGGGTCATTGCATTTCCCATTAGACAAGCCACTACCTAAAAGTTTGCTAAAGAAGTTAATTCGAGTTCGCCTTGATCAAATAGAAGAGAAGTCCCGAAAGGGAACTGGCCCAGTTCTTAGTTACTACGACAATGCCGTTTTGCAATCAAAGGGCAAGATGCGAAAAGGTGAATTGCACGGACCTTGGCAGTGGTGGCGTAAAGATGGAACCTTGATGCGAAGTGGTGAGTTTAAATCAGGAGTTCAGGTTGGAACTTGGTGGACTTACGATACAAAAGGCAAGCCTTACAAGAAAACAGAGTTCTAAAACGCATAAGTAGACAGAAGCAGATTTGTTTCCGATGAACTAATTTCTTTCATCTCCCGAATCTCATTGATTGCTTTATCAAACTCTTCTAACGAGTCTGCTTGAATGTCTGCAATCAAATCCCATTTACCATTTGTTGAGTGCACGGCAGTTACGTTGGGTGAACTGCTTAAGCGAGTGACAACTGACTTCGCGGTGTTGCCTTCGGTAGCAATCGACATGATGGCGCGCACCACGTTTGGGGAAGAGCCTGGATTGACTTTCACGGTGTAGCCAACGATGGTTCCGTCATTCTCTAGACGAGTGATTCGATGCTGCACTGTGGCTCGAGCGACCTTTAGGTCACTGGCGATGGAACTAATCGAGGTACGAGCATCTTTGCGAAGCTGGGCCAGAATGGCGCGATCTAGATCATCCATAGTTTCCTTACAATTTGATAGAGTTAAGTTATCAAAATGCTAAACAAGAGTGCTAATTAGTGCAATTTGTTGGCACTATGTGACAAGGAAAACCAGTAGTTTCTAAGTCGTACAAGTAGTTTCCCCACCCGAACAGGATTCCCAATGACTCGTTTTGTTGATGTACCAGCAATGGCCAAGCTGATTCAGGTTATTGGAGTAGATGAATTCATCGCCGAGTTAACCGACGGCATTGAAGCAAACTTCGTGCGCTGGGAAGAGTTTGACAAGGCCGCTCGTTTCGGCGCCCACAACGAAGAAGGCGTTATCGAGTTAATGCCGACATCAAATGCCGAGCGTTATGGCTTCAAGTATGTAAATGGTCATCCAGAAAACATCAAGCACGACCTATTTAGTGTCATGGGTTTTGGCGTTCTATCTGACATGAGTACCGGTTACCCAATGTTGCTAAGTGAACTAACTCTGGCAACTGCGATTCGTACTGCGGCCACTTCAGTTATGGCTGCTCGCGCATTAGCTCGCAAAGATTCACGCGTTATGGCAATGATTGGCAACGGCGCCCAAGCCGAATTCCAAGCAATTGGTTTCCATAAGGTCATTGGCATCACTGAAATTCGGGCATTTGATATTGATCCAGAAGCTACTGAAAAGTTAGCGCGAAATTTGGCTGAATTTGAAGGCTTAAAGGTT
The DNA here is from genome assembly GCA_023257525.1 of Candidatus Nanopelagicales bacterium. Taxonomy (GTDB): domain Bacteria; phylum Actinomycetota; class Actinomycetes; order S36-B12; family UBA5976; genus UBA5976. The sequence continues at coordinate 5,845 of JALRCB010000020.1, read as the reverse complement.
GTGCACTGCAACTCGGTGGCTGAAGCCGTCAAGAGTGCAGACATCGTTACTACGATTACCGCTGATAAGGCAATGGCCACAATCGTTACTGCGGACATGGTTGAACCAGGCATGCACTTCAACGGTGTTGGTGGCGACTGCCCAGGAAAAACTGAACTTGCTGCTGGCGTATTAACTCAAGGCAAAGTGTTCGTGGAATTTGAACCACAGACTCGCATCGAAGGTGACATCCAGCAGATGCCAGCTGACTTCCCGGTTAATCACCTGTGGAAAGTATTGGCAGGAAAAGAAGTGGGCCGTGACAACGACGAGCAAGTTACGATCTTTGACTCCGTTGGCTTCGCGATCGAAGATTTCTCAACACTTGAGTACATCTATAAGCAGAGTGTTCAGCGCGGAATTGGCGTAGATATTGAATTGGTGCCAACTCCAATTGGTCCTAAGGACCTATTCACCCATACCCGTCGTGGCCAGCTTCGCTCGGTAAAACGTCGCGCGGTTTAAGGCTTCTAGAGCCAGGTTCCACGATGTGGGGGTCTGGCTAAGGCGCCTGGAATTCCCAAATGGCTAGCGCCTTTCTCGGGCGATAAAGTACAAGGACAAACCGCGACTTTTTGGGGTAATCCATGGCTTTAGCAACACGTCTAGAAAACTTAGGTACTGAAACCGCATTCGCCGTTTCCCTAGCCGCAGCTGAATGGGGCCAAAAAGGTAATCGAATCTTCCCGTTCCACTTAGGTGACATCAACCTGCCAACATCACAGAACATTGTTGATGCAATGAATCGTGCGATTGCAGATGGCAAAACTGGCTACTGCCCAGGTGCTGGAATTCCGCAGTTGCGCGAAGCCCTAGCTGCCAACGTTGGTGGCGACCGTGGTTTAAGTTTTGATGCTTCGAACGTTGTCGTTCAGCCTGGTGGGAAACCAGTTATCACAAAGTTCATTCAGACCATCATGAATCCAGGCGACGAAGTTCTTTACCCAAACCCTGGCTACCCAATTTACGAAAGCCAAATCGAATACTTCGGTGGAATCGCAAAGCCTTACCGTTACATTGCAAATGGCAACGGTTTCAGCATTGACATTGATCAAATCAAATCTTTGATTACACCTCGCACTAAGGCAATTGTTTACAACGACCTACAAAATCCAAACGGCGCTGAATCAACTGATGCTGAGCGCGAAGCAATTGCGGAAATTGCGATTGCCAATAATCTTTATGTACTTTCAGATGAAGCGTATTTTGAAATGCGCTACGAAGGAAAGTCAAAGTCGATTGCATCCCTTCCGGGTATGGCAGAGCGCACCGTAATTCTTTACACGTTCTCAAAGAAGTTTGCGATGACCGGCTGGCGCCTTGGTGCTGCAATCGCACCTAAAGAAATTGCAGACGTGATAGCAAAGCTAAACACCAACGACGAGTCCTGCACCACACACTTCGTTCAATATGGTGGCGTTGAAGCAGTTACTGGCGATCAGTCAGGCGTTCCGATCATGCTTAACACTTTGAAGCAACGTCGCGATACAGCTCTTGATTTACTTCGTCAGATGCCAGGCGTAAAAGTTCACACACCTGAAGCTGGTTTCTACTTGTTCCCAGATGTGACTGAAGCTATGGCCAATAAGGGAATCACTGACTTAGCTGACTTCGCTCAACAGGCACTTCATGCAACTGGCGTTTCATTCTGTACTCGTCGTCACTTTGGTCGTCCGCAGCCAGGTGAACAAGAACAGTACATCCGCCTTGCATTCTCTGGCATTGACAACAGTGACATCTCTGATGGTCTTAAGTTCATGGGTGAATGGATCGCTGAATAGATGGCTCGCGTTGTTGTAACTGGCAAGATTCCATCTGGCGGTCTCGAGCGACTAAAGGCTGAGCACGAGGTAACTGCTTGGGAAAAAGACGATGCGATTTCTCGTGCTGAACTTTTGACCATGGTTGCTGGCGCAGATGCGATCGTTTCGCTTTTAACGGAAAAGATCGATGACGAACTACTTGATGCAGCCGGTCCGCAACTAAAGTCTGTTTCAAATGTTGCAGTTGGTTACAACAACATTGATGTGCCAGCTTGCGAAAAGCGTGGCGTGCTTGTTACAAACACCCCAGGCGTTTTGACTGAAGCCACAGCCGATATTGCAATGGCGCTTATTTTGATGTCCACGCGCCGATTGGCAGAAGGCGAGCGTGTGATTCGTAAGCAAGAGCCATGGCAGTGGGGAATGTTCTACATGCTTGGCATGGGCCTACAAGGTCGCCAACTTGGCATTGTTGGAATGGGTCAGATCGGAATTGCAACAGCGCGCCGTGCAAAAGCCTTTGGCATGAACATTGCTTACACACGTCGGTCACCGCTTGAGGACAATGTGGTTAAAGAACTTGATGCTAAGTACATGTCCATGGATGAACTAATTGAATCTAGCGACGTAATTTCACTGCACTGCCCTTACTCACCGGCCACACATCACTTAATAAGCGAGAATCAGTTTGCTCGCATGAAAAAAACTGCATTCCTAATCAACACCGCACGAGGTCCAATTGTTCACGAACAAGCACTTGTTGATGCCCTTAAGTCGGGGGAGATTGCTGGCGCCGGACTAGATGTATTTGAGAATGAACCAGCAGTTAATCCTGGTTTGCTTGAACTTGATAACGCTGTGTTGATTCCGCACTTGGGATCGGCAACCGTTGAAACTCGAGCCGCTATGGCTGATATCGCCGCAACAAATGCACTAGCAATCCTTGCTGGTGCGCAGGCTCCAAACCTCGTCACCAGCTAGGTCATGACTTCAAAGATTCAAGTCGCACCTTGTGGTCCAGATGACTGGGAGCGAGTTCGGGAAATTCGGCTCGCATCTCTGCAAGCAAATCCGGAAGCATTTGGCGCCAAGTATGAATCTGAATCCATTCGGCCAGAGAGATTCTGGCGAGCCCGGCTGAGCAAATCCAATTTTGTTTTAGCAAGTGACGAATCAGGCGATATCGGAATTATGTTCGTTGACCAGGTCGATGAAGATTTTGCTGCAAGCTGCTGGATCAGGGGTTGCTGGGTGCGTCCTGAGGCACGCGGCAAAGGTGTGATGCGGGCTTTGATTGAGTATGTGGATTCGCAAGTTGATGTTAAGCCGTGGAGCGAACAGGGATTAGGCGTTTGGGTGGATAACTATTCAGCGATTAAGGCTTATGAGCTAATTGGGTTCGAGAATATTGGCGACCCACAGCCAAGCACGAGCCAGCCTGGAAAGTTCTATCAACGTATGCGCAGAACCACACCTGCTAAGGGAATTTAGGACCCGTAACTCCAATAGACTTTCCACATGTCTAAAGTCCTTGCCTCATTGCCGGTTGGCGAAAAAGTTGGAATTGCCTTCTCTGGTGGCCTAGATACTTCTGTGGCTGTGGCTTGGATGCGAAGCAAGGGCGCAATTCCTTGCACCTACACCGCTGACTTGGGTCAATACGATGAGCCAGACATTGATTCAGTGCCATCACGAGCAGGCGAATACGGCGCAGAAATCTCTCGCCTTGTTGATTGCAAAGAAGCATTAGTTAACGAAGGATTAGCCGCGATCGCATGTGGCGCCTTTCATATTCGCTCCGGCGGAAAGCAATACTTCAACACAACTCCGTTGGGACGCGCAGTAACCGGAACGTTATTGGTTCGCGCAATGCTCAAAGACAATGTCGACATCTGGGGCGATGGCAGCACATTCAAAGGCAACGACATCGAGCGCTTCTACCGATACGGACTGCTCGCTAATCCGAATCTGCGAATTTACAAACCGTGGCTTGATGTCGACTTTGTTAGTGAACTTGGTGGGCGGAAAGAAATGTCCGAATGGTTAGTTGCAAACAACTTGCCATATCGTGACAGCACTGAAAAGGCTTATTCAACAGATGCAAATATTCTTGGCGCTACCCACGAAGCTAAGACTTTAGAAAATCTTGATGCGTCATTGGAAATTGTTGAACCAATCATGGGGGTTCGTTTCTGGGACGAGTCAGTAAAGATTGCTTCCGAAGACGTCACGATTACTTACAACCAAGGAATTCCAGTTGCAATCAATGGCAAAGAATTTACTGACGTTGTGGAGTTGATGAAAGAAGCTAATTTAATTGGTGGGCGTCATGGTCTAGGTATGACCGACCAAATTGAAAACCGAATTATTGAAGCCAAGAGTCGCGGAATCTATGAAGCACCAGGCATGGCACTTTTCTTTATCGCTTATGAGCGCTTGCTGAGTGCGATTCATAACGAAGACACCATTGCTAACTACCATGCGGAAGGCCGACGACTAGGTCGCCTGCTTTACGAAGGTCGCTGGTTTGATCCGCAGGCGCTTATGCTTCGGGAATCTTTGCAGCGTTGGGTTGCATCAGCGGTGACCGGGGAAGTAACTATTCGCCTACGTCGCGGCGATGATTACTCAATCATCAATACTTGCGGTCCGGCTTTGAGTTATCACCCAGAAAAGCTTTCAATGGAGCGCACTGAGAATGCCGCGTTTGGTCCGACAGATCGAATTGGTCAATTGACTATGCGAAATCTTGATATCGCCGATACCCGCGCAAAGCTTGAGCTCTACCAAGCACAAGGCCAGATTGATGCAAGCACATTTGGTTTGGTTGGCGACATGAAGTCTGGTCAATCAAATGCGATCACATCAGCTAATTCAAATGATGATTCTGATGCCGGACTTAATCGAGCAGCATTTGATGCAGGAACTGACTAAGTGCCTAAACAACTCGAGCGTTATGCCCCAGTTTTATTCGTATTTCTTTGGAGTACTGGTTTTGTTGGCGCAAAATACATAGTTCCTTACGCTGAACCATTCACTTTCCTAACCATCAGGTACTTCTTAGCGGCCTTGATTCTCTTCGCGATCGCTTACGCGTTTAAGCAGCCGCTAAAACTAAACAAAGAACAATTCAAAGCTTCGTTTGCAGTTGGAATCTTGCTACACGTCATCTACATCGGTGGAGTTTTTTACGCAGTAAGCCTTGGAGTTTCCGCTGGTATCAGCGCCGTGATTGTAAGTATCCAGCCAGTTTTGGTTTCACTGCTGGCAGTGCCATTACTAGGGGAGCGCCTGCGTTGGGTTCAGGTTGTTGGTCTGTTCCTGGGGGTAGCGGGTATCGCGCTGCTACTTTTGCCCAAGGTATTCCAAGGTGACTACACCGCATCAGCATCAATTGTTGGAATAGTTATCTGCGTAATCGCATTGCTTGGCACTAGTGGTGGCTACTTAGTTCAAAAGAAACTTGGTGGTGAAATCCCGTTCCTTAGTGGAACTGGAGCGCAGTACGCAATCAGCGCAATTGCGTTTGCAATCCTGTCAGTTGCGACTGAAGATCAGATCATTCAATGGGTGCCAGAGTTCTTCTTTGGACTGGCCTGGATCGTATTTATGCTTTCGATCGCATCTATAGTTTTGCTTTACGGTATGTTGCGCACCGGCAGTGCAAGCAAAGTGTCTAGTCTTTACTACCTAGTTCCACCGGTGGCTGCGATTCAGGCTTACTTCTTGTTCGATGAAGTAATTGGACTTGTCGGAATCATCGGAATGGCATTTGCCGGTCTAGGAGTCGTCTTGGTAATGAGACAAAGTACAAAAGTTTAATAATGTTTGACACTTTTGTATCAAAGTTTGCTCCAGCAATCTTTGTCCTACTTTGGAGCTCCGGATTCGTTGGGGCGAAATTCTTACTTCCGCAGGCCGAGCCGTTTACATTACTCACTGTTAGATTCGCACTAACTGCCGCGATCTTGATATCAATTGCAGCAGTAATGCGAGCGCCTATGAAAATGACAAAGTCACAGTATTTTCGAGCGGGCTACATT
>JALRCB010000209.1 GCA_023257525.1 Candidatus Nanopelagicales bacterium | reverse complement strand
AATTGAAGTCGCGCTAACTGAGGAACGCCTCAATTACTTAGTTCGCCGCACCGAATTTGCTGCCTCATGGGGCTTTAGCGCTGAGATGTTGTCACCGGAGGAGTGCGCAAACTTAAATCCATTGTTGGATCCGACTACTTTTATTGGTGGCTTTCACACAACAGGTGAAGGAATTGGCAAGGCACTGAGGGGCGCACAAGCTCAAGGTGAACGTGCGCAGTCAAACGGCGCAACATTTATCGGCAACACGACGGTTACTGGAATTGAAACTGTCGGATCGAAAGTTACTGGCGTAAGAACTGCCACAGGCATGATCCCGGCTGATTTAGTTGTAATTGCTGCCGGTGGATGGGGAAGTTCTATCGCCTCCACGGCTGGCGTGACTTTGCCTTTAGTTTCCATGGAACATCAATACGCAGTTACCGAGCCAGTGTCTGTGTTAGCAAAAGGTCGCGACGGAGACGCCAGCGTTCCGTTTGTGCGAATTTATGAAGCAGGCACTTATGTGCGCGACGAAGGTGACAAAGCCGGAATTGGTTCCTTTAACCATCGCGCGCTACCAGTTAGTGATTCCGACATGGTTAACAACGCTGCGACTTTAGAAGATCCATCTAAGTTGCCATTTACTCAAGTTGATTGGGATCAAGCTTGGGTTGAAACGCTAGAAGTAATGCCAGTTTTATCTGGTTTGAAATATGAACAGGCTTATAACGGTGTCTTCCCGTATTCCGCCGATGGCTTTCCACTAATGGGTCCAGCTCCAAGTGTTGATGGACTCTGGATACTTGAATGTCTCTGGGCCACGCACTCCATTGGAGCAGCGCGTTCGTTGGCCCAAGCAATTTGTGGCATCGCACCTGACATTGATTTTGCCCAAGCAGATTTAACTCGCTTTGATGATGCTGAACTAGTTCCGGCGGACTTTGCGCAACGTTGTGACAACGCCTACATCGATACTTATGCAATTCATCATCCCGCCGAGCCTTCAACTAGCCCACGCGGGGTTCGGATGTCTCCGTTCTATGACGAGCAAGAAAAACTAGGTGCAGCCTTCTTTGATACTTCTGCTTGGGAGCGCCCACGTTGGTATGAATCAAACGCTGGATTACTTGCTGGAATGAGTGTTCCCGCACGGGATGAGTGGTCTAGCAAGTTCTGGTCACCAATTGCTGGCGCTGAACACCTTCGCACTCGTGAAGTAGCTGGCATCTTTGATATGACCTCACTTCGTAGAATTACTGTGACCGGCCCTGATGCTGGAGCATTCTTGGATCACGCAGCTGCCCGTAACGTGGCGCGGGGAGTTGGGTCAGTAACTTACACGATGCTCTTGGATCACAACGGCGGCATTGTTTCAGATGTAACTATCAGCCAACTAGCAGAAGATAGATTCCTAGTAGGTGGCAATAGTCCACGCGATGAAGCTTGGCTCAAATCAATTTCAGTTGGATTCGATGTGCAGATTACAGACATCACCAATGGCACCAC
>JALRCB010000208.1 GCA_023257525.1 Candidatus Nanopelagicales bacterium | reverse complement strand
TGATTTCTTTAGAGAGTTTTCAGCGAGTTAACTACCTTGGTCAAGGAATCCTTGGCATCACCGAAAAGTAGTGAGGTCTTTGGATCAAACAGCACTTCGTTTTCGATGCCAGCAAAACCTGGACGCATTGAGCGCTTTAGGAAAACGACCTGCTGCGCCTGATCCACATTCAGGATTGGCATGCCATAGATAGGTGCCGTCTTGTCGTCGCGAGCAGCTGGGTTAACAACATCGTTAGCGCCTACAACCAAGGCAACATCAGTTGATGGGAATTCTGGATTGATTTCATCCATTTCCTTTAGCTGTTCGTAAGGAACATTTGCCTCGGCAAGAAGTACGTTCATATGTCCTGGCATACGACCAGCAACTGGGTGAATTGCGTAATCGACTTCGATGCCTTTTGCAACCAACAGTTCAACAAGTTCGCGAATTGTGTTTTGCGCTTGTGCAACAGCCAGGCCATAACCTGGAACGATGATTACCTTGCGGGCATAACCCAACATGATTGCAACATCTTCAGGTGATGCGGACTTAACTGGGCGATCTTCGGCCGAAGCAGCAGATGTTGAAGCCTTTGCAGTAAACGCGCCGAACAAGGTGTTGGTAAGTGGTCGACCCATTGCTTTTGCCATCATGCGGGTTAGTAAGGTTCCTGATGCACCAACGAGTGTTCCAGCAACAATCAATAGGACGTTGCCAAGTACGTAACCAGACGCGGCAACCGACAAACCAGTGAATGCGTTAAGCAACGAGATAACGATTGGAACGTCCGCGCCACCAACAGGAAGCACCAGCAAGATACCAAGTACTAATGAAAGTCCTAGTAGTAACCAGAGCAAAGTATTTGTTGGATTCAAAATTAAGAGCACTGCGGTTGCTACTGTTCCAACAGCAACACCAATTGTGATGAAGCGACCAAGTGGAATAACCACTGGACGAGATGTCATCAGTTCTTGCAGCTTGGCATAAGTCAACAACGAGCCAGTGAATGACACTGATCCAACTACAACGGTGAATATTGTTGCAGTCAACATCGGAACACTCTCAGAATGAACTGACAAGAATTCAATAACCGAGATAACGGCAGCAGCGCCACCGCCAACACCGTTGAATAGCGCAACCATCTGTGGCATCTGAGTCATTTGAACGCGACGAGCAGCAACCCAACCGATGATGGAACCGATCGCGATAGCAATCAAGATTTGTGGCAAATGCTTAACTGGACCACCGTAATATTCTTGGCCATAGAAAAACACGACTGCCGTTGCAATTGCTGCGCCGGCTGCGCCAAGTAAGTTTCCACGACGCGCAGTCTTAGGTGAAGACAAACCCTTAAGCGCAAGGATAAATAAAACTGCAGCTAGTAATTCGGCTAAGCGAACCCAAGTTGGTGTGATTACCGCTGCTTCTTCAGCAAAGCGAATTGAAGTAGATGTCATTTGGACACCTCTTCCTTCTCAGCCTTCTTGGGTTTAAACATTTCCAGCATTCGGTCTGTAACTACAAAGCCA
>JALRCB010000207.1 GCA_023257525.1 Candidatus Nanopelagicales bacterium | reverse complement strand
CAATTGCTAACTGGGGTATTGAATTAGAAAAGCGTCGCATTTTGGTTGACACCACAATGAAGACCAACTTGCCACGCGTTTACTCCGCAGGTGACATCACAACTTATGTCGGTAAAGTTCCACTGATCTCAGTTGGGTTCGGTGAAGCTGGATTGGCCGTTAACAACTCAGTTCCGTACATCGATGAACACCAAGGTGTATTCCCTGGTCACTCAAGTGGCGGCGGCGAATAAGCCATGCCAAATCAGCCGTTTCCTAAAGATGTTTTCAAAGATGTCCTGGCATCTAATGATTTGTATGCCTCAGACTTTGAGAGCTCACACCTAACGGGCAGAGCCGCTCAAGGCTTGGCAATCATCACCTGCATGGATTCTCGAATCAGCCCTCTAGCCATAGTTGGTATGGGACCAGGAGATGTGAAAATTCTTCGTAACGCTGGTGCCCGCGTAACTGATGACGTTTTACGAACTTTGGTCTTGGCAACCTTCCTGCTTGGCGTTAATCGAGTTCTAGTCATGCCTCATACTGATTGCCGCATGGCTAGTGCAACTGAGCCAGAGATTCATAAAACGATTCTTGCCGATCATGGTGTCGACACTCGAAGCGTGGAGTTCCGAACCGTAAACAACCCAATTGAAGCTCTTGAAACTGACGTAATGCGAATTCGCACCTATCCACTACTCGCCCAAGGTGTTGTCGTCGGTGGCGCCGTGTTTGATGTTAATACTGGCAAACTTCAGACATACGACTTCTAGTTAGGACATGAAATGCCGTTTATTACTGTGCAGTTAATTGAGGGCCGAAGCGTTGAGCAAAAGCATGCTTTGATCAAAGAGATTTCCGAAGCTGCGATCCGAGTGTTAGATGCCGATCCAGATAACGTCCGCATCGTCATTAATGAAGTAACTGCAGATGACTGGGGCGTTGGCGGCGTGCCAGTTGCAGTAAGTCGCGCTAAAAAGTCTTAAACGTCAATCTTGGTGCGATCAAGTTTTGCCGCGCCATCGATAATGAAGTCCTTACGAGGCGCAACTTCGCTGCCCATGAGCAATTCGAAAACATTTTCTGCTGACTTTGCATCACTTACTGTAATGCGGCGAAGAGTTCGCTTTTCTGGATCCATTGTGGTTTCCCGCAATTGCACCGCGTCCATCTCACCAAGGCCTTTGTAACGCTGGATTGGTTCTTTCCAACGTCTACCTTGCTTAGTTAAGTCTTTAACGGTGGCAGCCATTTCAGCATCGCTGTAGGTGTAGATAACTTCACCTGGCTTCTTGGCAGCGCCGATTACTTCGATTCGGTGAAGTGGTGGCACTGCAGCGTAAATCCGGCCAGCTTCAAGCAGTGGTGTTAAGTAGCGCTGGAACAGCGTAAGCAACAGCGTGCGAATGTGAGCGCCGTCGACGTCCGCATCAGTCATAATAATAATTCGGTGATAACGTAATTTCTCAACATTAAAATCGTCTTTACCAATGCCTGTGCCTAATGCGGTAATTAGTGTTGCAATCTCTTGTGAAGATAATAATTTATCGAAACGTGCTTTT
>JALRCB010000206.1 GCA_023257525.1 Candidatus Nanopelagicales bacterium | reverse complement strand
ATTGAATTCCGCAGAAACGTCCATCCCAAGGAACTTGATCTTGGAAAAACTCAATGAAGCTTGTGACCTAGTTGTAATAGATTTTCCAAAAACTTCCGATAAGTATTTTTCACTCGATGCAACTTCTGAATGCGATTTAGTTCTAGTGGCAACCACAGCAACTGTTAGAGGATGCGCCAGTGCAAAGCGAAGTATTGCCGGGTTAGCGGGCTACGCTAAGAACATTGAACTTGTAGTCAGAAATGTTCCTGGTTCGAATCTTGATCCCATGCAGATTGCAGAACTTTTAAACACACCATTAGCTTCAGTCATAAATACCGATGTTCGAATAGTTGAACAAATTGAACAAGGATTTGGGGTATCTGGAATCAATTTAGGTGGATTTACCAGAAACTTAAACGCCTTGGCTCAACGTATTTTGTATTTGAAGGAATATAAGTCCGTTGCCTGATCTCCTGGAACAAATTCGAGCTGCTTGTATTGAAGCCAAGGTTGAACCAAATGCAGATTCGATCTCGCAGATAGTTAGATCACTTTACCCAGCCACCTCCCATGCAGATCTCGTTGAATTGGTGGAAGAAGTCCTATCTTCAATCAATGGCCTGGGTCCATTGGAAGAACTGTTGTTCCTGCCTAATCTCACCGACATCTTGGTGAATCGATTTGATGATGTGTGGATTGATAGAGGCTATGGGCTGGAGAGAACTCAAGTTAAATTCAGTTCCGAAAGCGCGGCTCAAGAGTTTGCCAAACGAATCGCAACTCGTGGGCACCGCAGACTTGATGAAGCTCAACCATTTGTCGACATCCAAACAGATACCGGTTTACGGTTTCATGCGATGCTTCCGCCTATTTCTTCGTCTGGGGTTGCCATATCAATTCGTACCCCACTAAGAATCTCACTCACACTCGAAGACATGGTGGCAGCTGGAAACTTGGAAAGCGAAACTTACCAGGCACTCTGTGAATTAATCCACGAACAAAAAAGTTTTGTTGTCAGCGGTGGTACTGGTAGCGGAAAAACGACTTTATTAGCAGCAATGATGAACAAAGTTAGAACTACGGAACGAATTGTCGTAATTGAGGACTCTGCCGAGCTTTTAATTTCACATCCGCATGTGGTGAGAATCCAAGCACGTCTGGCTAATAGTGAAGGTGCCGGTGGAATCACGATGACGGATCTTGTTAGACAGTCGCTGCGAATGCGTCCTGATCGAATTGTGGTTGGCGAAGTCCGAGGTAAAGAGCTCAGCGATTTGTTGCTTGCGTTAAACACCGGGCACAAGGGAAGTGCCACAACAATTCACGCTGACGATGCGGCAAGTGTGCCAACCCGAATTGAGGCTTTGGGATTGTTGGCTGGCTTGCCGCGAGAAGCCATTCACGCACAGATGCATTCGGCATTTGACGCTGTAATCCAAATGAAGAATTCCAGGGATGGAAAGCGGGGCGTAGCCGAAATAGCGGAATTCACTAGATCACCAAATGGCAGTGTCACAACCCAACCGATCTACAAACCACGCTTGATAACTAGAGTCGCATGAAACTATTCATATCTACGGCGCTAATTTCA
>JALRCB010000205.1 GCA_023257525.1 Candidatus Nanopelagicales bacterium | reverse complement strand
TAATTTTTACAAAAAAAGAGTTTCAGTGATTGGCCTCGGAGACACAGGCCAATCTGTATTGCACTTTCTTGTTAATCAAAATTGTGTCATTAGAGCGATCGATACGCGAACCAATGTTGAAGGACTTGGCGAAATTAAAGCAAAGTTCAAACAAGTCTTTGATCGCTATCAGGACGTGATTGAGCGCCACAAAACTAGCGACCTTTCAGACTCACAGCCAACCAAAGGAAATATTGCTGGCGGCCTAACGACCATTGAAGAGAAAGCACTAGGCAATATTCAAAAGATTGGCAAGAAGTGCATGATCGATGGCGTATTGGATAAAGCCGAAACACCGACTGGTAAAGGTTTGTACTTTATGGACTCATCATCAGCAGCCGCTGAGATGGTGACTTTATGTGCAGCCGCTGGATATGCAGCCCATTTTTTCCCAACCGGACAAGGCAATGTGATTGGCAATCCGATTCTTCCAGTGATTAAGCTGTGCGCCAATCCAAAAACCGTACGTACGATGTCTGAACATATTGATGTCGACGTCTCCGGAATCTTGCGTCGCGAGGAAAACATGGATACCGCCGGTGAGAAATTGTTAGATTGCCTCTTGCGCACTGCAAATGGCGAGTTAACCGCTGCCGAGATTTTAGGTCATCGCGAGTTTGTTCTAACTCGCCTCTACGAATCTGCCTAAGCCTAATGGGCCATTCAGACTCCTGAGTGGCCCAGATTCGTATGAAAGCAATTACCGCGTATCAAGAAGTAAAACAAAAGATTACGGGCGATATCGTCCGTGGCCGTTACTTTATGGGCAAGGCTCTACCTGCTGAAAAGGAGTTGGCAAAAGAACTAAAAGTTTCAATTGGCACACTTCGCAAAGCAGTGGATGAACTGGTATCAGAAGGCATTGTGATTCGACGGCAAGGGAAGGGTACTTTTATAGCCGAGCATGATGAACAGCGCTTGCTTTATTACTTCTTTCATGTGATTAAGCACGATGCGGATCATAAGAAATACCCAACCGTTGAGCTGGTCTCGTTTCAAAGCGCAAGTGCAAACACTGAAGAGGCAAACAAGCTCCAACTAAAAGAAGGTTCACCAGTGTGGCGGATTGTCAATTGTTTGTCGCTTGATAATCAGTGTGTACTCGTGGATCGACTCACGCTCAGCAAGGAGCGGTTTCCAACATTAACACGGAGTGCCTTTCAGCATCGTGAGGGCAGTATTTATCAGCTGTATCAGGCTCAATATGGACAAGTGGTTGCCCGGACCAGCGAACGTTTGCGAGCCGGTGCGGCAAGTAAACAAGATGCTGATTGGCTTCACTTAAAAGCTGGCGACCCTGTTATTGTGATTCGTCGCCTTGCGATTGGAATGCAAGATGAGCCGATTGAATGGCGTATCTCAACCTTAAATACCCAGCATTACGAATACTTCAGCGAACTGGGAGCTTAAGCAATTCGTTGGTAATAAAGATTTTGTGGATGGTTTGATTCTGCGAAGAATAACCAGCGCTCTGCCATAAGACCAAGCAGATGCACCAAAAACGCTACGATAATGAAGTTCAAGCTAGCTTGACTTGCAGCA
>JALRCB010000204.1 GCA_023257525.1 Candidatus Nanopelagicales bacterium | reverse complement strand
CACGACCGATTCCTGACATCTTAAACCCACCAAATGGCGTCCAGTAGCGAACGGCTGAATGTGAGTTGATAGAAATTGCGCCAGACTCAACACCACGAGCCATGCGCAATGCCCGACCGACATCTCTAGTCCAGATTGAACCAGCTAGTCCGTAGTCAGTTCCATTGGCAAGCGATATCGCGTGTGCTTCATCCTTGAATGGAACTACCACACACACTGGTCCAAAGATTTCTTGTTCGTACTGTAAATCTCCTGGCTTAATTGGTGCCAGAACTGTTGGTGGGAACCAAAAGCCCTTGCCAGTTGGAGCTTCGCCCTGGAACAAAATCGGGGCGCCTTCAGGTACGAAAGACTTCACGCGATCGCGTTGCACCGCGCTGATAAGTGGACCCATGTCAGTTGCCTCAGAATTTGGGTCACCAACACGAACACCCTTGACAGTTGTCTCTATGTGAGCAAGCACTTCGTCGTAGATGTTTTCCTGAACCAATATTCTGGAGCGGGCGCAGCAGTCTTGACCTGAGTTATCGAACACCGCAAGCGGCGCTGACTTAGCGGCTGCTTCAACATCAGCGTCAGCAAAAATGATTGTTGGGCTTTTGCCACCAAGTTCAAGGGTTACGCGCTTCAATCTGTCAGCACTAGCTCGCATAATTCCGGTGCCAACAGGTGTGGAGCCAGTGAATACAATCTTGCGGACGTCTGGGTGTTCAACTAAGTGTTGTCCAGCAACTTTTCCGAAGCCAGGCACAACATTGAAAACGTTTTCTGGCAGACCAGCTTCTAGTGCAATTTCAGCTAACCGCATCGCAGTAAGTGGAGTTACTTCAGCTGGCTTAAGTACAACGGTATTTCCAGCTGCAAGTGCTGGCGCAAATCCCCACGCTGCAATAGGCATTGGATAGTTCCAAGGAACGATAATTCCAACTACACCAAACGGTTCGTGAAATGTAATGTCGATTCCGCCAGGCACTGGAATCTGCTGACCAAGAAGTCTCTCTGCGCCACCAGCGAAGTAATTCAAAACGTTACGAACGTTCTCAACTTCCCAGCGAGCCGTACCAATTGTGTGACCGGCCTCAAGGACTTCAAGTGCGGCTAGTTCTTCCCCATGCTGCTCCACGAGTAAAGCAAATTTCCGCAGAATGTTTGCTTTGTGCGCTGGTGCGGTATCTCGCCATGCTGGCCAAGCAGCTTTCGCTTTAGCTACAACTTCATCAACTTCAGCAGTTGATGCCATGTGGACGGACTTAACAATGTCCTCAGTGGCGGGGTTCAAAACATCAAATGTGTCGCTCATCGTCCCTCTATTTTAAGTAATCAGGTTTCTATGAAATGAGCGTAGTCGACTCAGGCTAGATTCCGAACTTGGAAGGCAGGAATTTGGACTTAAGTAAATGATTGGCAAAAGTCCAGAAACCGCAGGCAATTTGCAGGTATGTTCAGTAAGGAACAAGTCTTGGCCAGGCAAGTGAATTGCCAGCCCCAGTAAGGAGTCACCATGACCGCGGTAAGTTTCCCACTTTCAATTGATGCCCTAACTAAGGACATTAAAGAAGGCCGAATCGATACCGTCATTGTGGCCATAACGGACATGCAGG
>JALRCB010000203.1 GCA_023257525.1 Candidatus Nanopelagicales bacterium | reverse complement strand
GAGGCTCGAACACCAATAAACGAAGAGGCAAAAAGTGGCCAATATCAAGTCGCAGAAGAAGCGTATTTTGCAGAACGCTGCTGCCCAAGAACGCAATAAGGCAGTACGTAGCGCGCTAAAGACTAAGGTTCGTCGTTTCCGCGAGGCCCTAGCAACAGGTGATGAAGCAGCAACTGCTTCGGCACTTCGTGATGCTAGCCGTGCATTGGATAAGGCAGCTTCAAAGGGTGTAATCCACAAGAACCAGGCTGCTAACCGTAAGTCAGCACTTGCTTCAACAGCTGCAAAGAAGTAACTAATCTTTTAAAAAACCGCCTTTGGGCGGTTTTTTTATTGCCCTGATTTAGCACTAATCCTTAGGTGCTCGGATCGCCATGAACTCTTTTTCCATGTGATACAAAGTTTGCGAACTTTCCAGTGATCGTCCGCCTGGAATCGCAACGTCGTAAACCGTTCCCTTACTTGATCTATCGGCAAGTGCCAGTAGTCGAGCAGCGGCGGCAAGTTGGTCAGGATGCCACTTTGCTTTTTGCGCACGCAGGAAACGAAGTTTCCAAGGTGGGACTCCAACCAGTGGAGCTAATTCGTTTTCACTCATGTTGGCTGGCGCGCTTGCGTATTTGATTAAGGAACGTAATCCACTGCTGATTGCAGATACCGCCGGCACAGCAGCGCTCGAATCATTAGCCATTGCCCAACGGAACTTTTCTAGAAGTTCAACAGGTTGGGCATTCCACATCGCATCACTTAAATCCCAACCCATTACGCCAACAACACCTGCGTAATACTGCGATACTTCGACTTCATCAATTACATCTGCTTCGGTGTCAGCGCATAACTGTGAGACTGCAGCTAGCAACTCACCTAGGCCAGAACCGATCGAGGCTTGCAATGCGGTAATCGCACCAGCGGTTGCTTTGCGATTGTGTCTGCGGAATTCTGCAATCAATGCTGCTTCTAAATCTTTAGCTTTCAACTCACCGCAGGCTGCTTCTAGAACATTTGCCTTTTTAATGGTGTCAAGTAACTTCTTGCCCTTGACTCCCCCTGGATGCGTTATAACTAAGCGAACATGTTCCGGAAGATCTGCAATTGCAGTAAGCAGAATTGCGCCAACATCATCTGTGGCTCCATCAATTCCCTGCAGCACAATCACGGTTAGTTCGCCAAATAGCGATGGTGAGAGTGCGTTTGCAAGTTCTCCGGCAGCAGATTCGTTGCTGGCAACTATGTCTTGGCGAACTGCAGCGGGGTCTGCTTTGCGAGCCGAAGCCATCACGCCTTCAATAACACGCTGGACCAAGATGGCTTCTTTACCAACAGCCAGCACCACGTGGGCTTGATCGGTAGCGGAAGCTTTGGCCATGACTTCAATATGTCACGGGCCCCCGACTATCTTCTGGTCGCCACCCGAATCTGGGAATCCTGAATCGAAACCGCCAAATCTCCCCCAAGGTCAGTGCGAAACACTTGGCTGCCTGTTAATTCATACAGAGAGATAGTTTCTGGAGCTGGGTGTCCATAGTCATTGTCTTTACCTACCGAAATGAAAGCCACTTCCGCATTTGCCCAGCTGGCAAAATCACTTGATTGATATCGGGAGCCGTGATGCGCAACTTT
>JALRCB010000202.1 GCA_023257525.1 Candidatus Nanopelagicales bacterium | reverse complement strand
CCCCAAAACCCCAAAACCCCGCAAGCTCGGTAGAGATTAAGTTAATTTAAATTAAAGAGTACCGGAAGAAATGAACCGACTTTTGGCGCTGGCTATACCACTTGCTTTCATCGCACAAACAGCTCTCGGTCAGAATGCAACTGACGTATAGGCCCCCAGCAACACTACCCAGCCTGTTGATCAATCCTTGCCCATTTTTGGGGCAAAGGAGGAGCCTATCTGGGTTGACACTGAGCTAAGTGCGCCAAGTTTAAGCGCGAAGCAGATTGAAAGATGGGGTAACCTGACCTCTGATTGCAAAATTCTGCAGACCAATACCCTTGCACGTAAGTACTCCAGCTGTTAAAACTTCATCATTAGTGCTTAAATGCTCGAACCGAGTGGATTTGATTGCTAAGACGTCGCCTGATATGCAAGCGTTTGATAACTAGGACATCAGTAAAATTCTGCCAATTATAGGAGCTTTTCCCTACGCGGATTCGGACAGCTTACTGATCTAAAAGGTCGAAAGTCCATACCATACTTTCTACCGCCTTGACCTATCTACAGGCGTCGAGATGCAGATGGTTTTCAAGACAATGAGTTCGGCAAACATCAGATATGCAACGGCAGGCTCAAGCCCTGCTGGGTACGGCACGGTCGTGACTGACACAGGAATTGCCTTTTTCCAGCTGGACGGCAGTGAGCTTGGCTACAACCCTCAGACAGTCGCGGAGCTGCAAATTCGACCATCGAATTTCACTTTCAACGCCGCTGATACAAATTACGTCTTTAATGATGCGTCTGGAGCAACCCACCTTTTCGGAATTGATGCAAACTTTAACGCAACATCATTCATCAAACCTTTCTCGGCGGCAATAGTCACGGACAGCAATCAAGAGTTCACGAAGCCATCCGTATTTGCTTCAAGCGGTAAATGGCTCGCCTAAGCCGACCCTTCGTTTGCGAGCAACTTCAATACCAGTTGGACTGGAGGAGCTGTTGAGCTTTATAAGCGTTTTGAGGGCGGCCAACGCAGCGCTGTCATTTATGGGTACCCTGACAACCTGCTAGGCGAGTATATCTGGTTTGGTAGCGATCACGTGTACGGTACAGAAGGTTCGACCCTTATCGCCGTATCGCACAGACCTAACAACAAGAGCGCCACTTGGGACGTCGATCTTTATTAGATTATTGATACTGTCCCCTGGGTAGCCCTCTCGAGGGCGAAGGTACTCACCGGCCTCAGCAAAGCGTAGCTTGATTTAATGACGCTATCCACCGGGTAGTTCATTTGGGTTGATTCCGGAAAAGCGAGCTCGATGCAACTCTGTCCATACACGGAGCGATACGATCCTGTGTTGAACTCATGCACACCCTGCACGACGACTGATGACCTCAACTACGGCATTTTCGGCACCTTTATGCCTCAACAGTCGGTCTGCCAATCGTGCAACACGATGGTTAAACTTTACAACAACAACTATATTGCCATCTAGAACGCTCGCAAGCTCTGCCTCGATCCATTCGCGGAGAAGACAACCGCAGAATGGAACTAAATCATTGAAAACCTCGAAGCCGTCACTTCTTAACCCCAAAGCAAGCCATGGTACCAGAAAACCAACGAAGGATTCATGATCGGTGTCAGCTGGTTCATTGAT
>JALRCB010000201.1 GCA_023257525.1 Candidatus Nanopelagicales bacterium | reverse complement strand
CAAATATAGGGAATAGCCCAACTTGGCATTCTTTTCGTGGGCTTTTTTATGTTTAGACATTGGTAAGGAAACCTGGATTTTTAGCTTTCTCAAAGGTGGGAGTACTGAAAAATTTGAATCTGAATTAGACCCTAGCAGTTAATTTGACTCGATTTTTAAGGGAAAACGGACTCGTAACCACGCTAAAAATAGGTAAATATGTTCACCTTGCGTTTACCTTCAGGAAAGTGTCAGTTTGCCTGCTTTGCATACTTTGAGGGCAGTGAGAAGTTCTCCTACCGAAAGGAATAAGGCAAATGCCTCGTTTTAACCTAAAAGTAGCAGCAGTGGTAATCCCAGCTGCTCTGCTTCTAGCCGCCTGTGGTGGCACAAACACCGATACTGAGGGCGCAGCTTCTGCACCAGCCGCATCTGCATCTGAAATTCGTATCGATGGTTCTTCAACTGTAGCTCCGCTATCCGCAGCTGCTGGTGAATTATTCAAGGCAGAAAATGCCGATGTAAACGTTTCCGTAGGTACTTCCGGTACCGGTGGCGGCTTCAAGAAGTTCTGCGCTGGCGAAACTGACATCTCAAACGCTTCACGTGCAATCAAGGATGAAGAAAAAGAATTATGTGCAGCAGCTGGAATTGAATTCACAGAAATCGTAGTTGCAAATGATGCACTAACAATCGTTGTAAACAAAGAAAACGATTGGGCCACTTGCCTAACTGTGGAAGAACTAAACAAGATGTGGGCGCCAGAAGCTGAAGGCACCGTTACATCTTGGTCACAGATCCGTGCCGGCTTCCCAGATGTACCACTTGATCTTTACGGTGCAGGAACTGACTCCGGAACTTTTGATTACTTTACAAAGGCAATCAATGGTGAAGAAGGCGCATCCCGCACTGACTACAACCCAACCGAAGACGACAACGTAACAGTTCAGGGTGTCGAAGGCGCACAGGGTGCACTTGGATACTTCGGACTTTCTTACTACGAAGAAAACATGGACAAGCTAACCGCAGTTGAAATAGACGGTGGCGCAGGCTGCGTTGCACCTTCAATTGAAACCGCACAAGCTGGAACTTACACTCCACTTTCACGTCCACTATTCATCTATGTAAGCAAGGCAGCCGCAGCTCGCCCAGAGGTTCTAGCCTTTGCCGAGTTCTTTGTTGCCAACGATGAAGCGATCACAACCAAGGCACTATTCGTGCCACTTAGCCCAGAGCAAGTTACAGCTGCCCAAGCCGCAGTTGCTGGACTTAAGTAAATAAAGGTGAATTTTGGCCCGGTGGGATACTCCTATCGGGCCAAAATTACGTCGGGTAGCCTAAACCTAGGTACCAACACAACCACGATGAGAGTGCAGATTTCATTGCTATGAGCGAGTTACGCAGCAGCACGAGAGTTGAAGATTTCTCGCTTCGTCGCTCTTCACCGCGCATCGGTGAACGAGTTATTCGTGGGACTCTTTTTAGCGCGTCAGCTTTTTCTGTCTTAATCACAATTGGCATCGTCTGGTCACTTCTGGTTCCAGCAATAGAGTTTTTCCGACAAGTTCCAATTATGGATTTCTTGACTGGCACAAGATGGGCGCCAAGATTCGTTCCAGCTAGTTTCGGTGTAGTGCCACTCCTTGTCGGAACGCTTTGGACTACGG
>JALRCB010000200.1 GCA_023257525.1 Candidatus Nanopelagicales bacterium | reverse complement strand
ATCGTTCTTAGCTGCAATGATTCCGGCAACGTGAGTGCCATGTCCGTTCTCATCCAGCACACCAGTACCACGGCAAACATTGTTCGGACTGGTAACCCAATCGCAACCATCGAGAACTTGACCACCATTCAGCTCTGGATTCTCTCGATCTACTCCAGAGTCGATAACAGCAACTTTAACATTAGTTCCTGTAAAGGACGTATGGATTTCGGCTAGACGCATTGCTGTGTAGTTCCATTGCGAATAGGAAGTTGTGGGCGCTGGAATGGCGGCGGCACCAATTGTAGGTTCGTCAATCAGCGAAATTTTCTCGTCAACTAAAACTGCAATGAAATCGGGATCACTTGAGGTTGCTCTTAGCGTGTAATCAAGTGCTGCTTTGGACTTTAGATTCAGCACTGAGGTTTCTGGCTGGTTGTTTTCTTCAGTTACTACAATGAGGCGTAAAGCACCATCTGCAATCTCAGTTGCTAATTCTTGATAGCTAGTGGCTTCAGCGCGAACACTTTCTTGCCAGCCTGAATCCGGTGCCGAAACATCAATTGCGTTAGCAGGGGAGCTGGCCAGCGGGCTTAGCAAGAGTGCCATTGCCAACGAGTAGGACATCAGAGTTCGCCGAGGACGCACGTAGCAGTCCTTTATTTCAGCGCTCATTTAGTTACTCCCTAATTCTTTAAGTTTAACTAATGTCCGATTGCCTAGAATCCTGAAAATGTCCCGTAATAGCCAAGGTTCATCCAAGTTTTACCACCGTGATGGCGGTTTTAACCCAACGTCTAGGCTCAAGGTATGACACCTCGCATCGCGGTAGTTGGCAGCATTAATGCCGATCTAGTGGTCCAGATGCCAAGGCTTCCAGGTCGGGGAGAGACTGTTAGCAGTGGCGAGCCAGCTTGGTTCCCTGGTGGCAAAGGCGCCAACCAAGCTGTTGCCGCTGCGCGCATGGGTGGAAACGTTTCTATGTTTGGCGCAATCGGCGCTGATGAACCAGGGCAGATGTGTTTATCCGCCTTGAAGCAAAGTGGAGTCAATGTTGATGCGGTGGTAAAGGTTTCATCTCCAACTAGCACCGCACTTGTCATGGTTGAACATTCAGGCGAAAACCAAATCGTAGTTGCAGATGGTGCTAACCAATACGCATCTTTTGATGCAGCACAAATTTCCGCCGCAGACGCTGTCTTAGTTCAATTTGAAATACCTGAGTCAGTGATTGTTGAAGTTGGGAAAGCGGCCAAAGGCATTTTCTGCGTTAATGCAGCTCCAGTTCGCGAGTTATCTGATGAGCTGGCCGGTTTGATTGACGTCTTAATTGTTAACGAACATGAGTTTGCGCAACTTGGCGAACCAAAATCAGGCCTAGTGATTGTTACTGCTGGCTCAAAAGAAGTGGTTGCTTATCAAAATGGGGAAGTTGTCGCTAAGTCACAGCCACCAAAAGTAGAAGCTTTGGACACAGTGGGTGCAGGCGACACATTTGTAGGTGCATTCGTGGTCGCCTATGCATCAGGAAAAACAATTCCCGATTCATTAGATCTAGCCTGTGCTGCTTCTGCACTTTCAACATTAAAACTTGGTGCTCAATCTGGAATGCCAACAGCAAGTGAAGTAAACGAATTTTTTAATAAGTAGAGACATCTAAGTAAAGAGGAA
>JALRCB010000001.1 GCA_023257525.1 Candidatus Nanopelagicales bacterium | reverse complement strand
GAGGCTATGAAATCCATCAAGCAGGAAATCAATAAGGTTCAGCAGGGGATTTGGCCAGTTGAGGACAATCCGTTGCACCATGCGCCTCATACTGCGGCTTACCTACTTGGCGACTGGGAGCATCCTTACACCCGTGAGGAAGCTGCGTATCCAGTTCCTAGACTTCGGGAGAACAAGTACTGGCCATCTGTGCGACGCCTAGACGGTGCCTACGGAGACCGAAACTTGGTCTGTGCTTGCCCACCAATTTCCGATTTTGCCTAATAACGCAACTAGGTAAATTTCAAGGATTTGCTGAGTTCTAACTGACTTATCGAATACCTCTAGGAACGGCTCTAAGCGCCGGTGCCGAGTGATTGATAGGGCAACGGGTTTGTAGTCAGGTTAACCACTGGGAGCCTAGGAAGCCTGATCTTGGGAATCTAAATAACTTGACATAATGTATCTTATCGGGTACTTATTCAAGCAATAAGCCCAGTAAACACAGGACTTTTGAAATGTCTATGAATCCTGAAGGTTTGATTATCAATAGTTCTGGGTAACCCATGGGTACGAGAAATTACGCATCCATGGGAGGGAAATTATGGGTGAATCAATGCGCGGCTCACGTTTGGGGACAACGAGCTATGAAGTCGATTCCGGTGAATACGCACCACGAGAATTGACGACCTATATCTGTGACAACGATCATCGGTTAACAATGCCATTCTCAGTCGAAGCCGACGAGATTCCAGATTCTTGGCCATGTGCCTGTGGGTCTAAAGGCCTACGTCTAGGTGCTGGTATTCAGCCTGTAGTCGAGCCAAAGCACGTACGAACTCACTGGGACATGCTCCTAGAGCGTCGCACGATAAAAGACCTCGAAGGCATCCTCAAGGAACGCCTTGAAGTCGTCCGAGCAAAAGCTTCTTAAGCACATTTTCTATTGGTTGGCTTTGACTGCTAAGCGCTCCAGAAAACAGTCCGTTGCTCAAAAGAGTTGCTCCGCAAATTTTTCGCCTCGGAGTTTTCTGGGCGCTTGCTGCTGACTCGCCCATCTGATTATCAAAACACAATGAAACGAGACATGTTTCGACGTGAAGAAAAGTCATGATCGAAAAATTTGCGAAGCAACTCTTTTGAGAGAATGAGCTTTTCGTAACGTCGACTGCAGATCAACCACACACAACTACCGACTAAAGACTCGCTTCAGATCGGAATAGCGTTTTTCTATTCCCCATTGAGTGACTCGCCATAGAGCTGCCTTAACAATGGATCCATCCATTTTGCTCTCGCCTAGTTCACGCTCAACGAATGTAATCGGCACTTCAGCAACTCGTAAGTTGGCTTTAACTGCGCGCCAAGCCATGTCGACCTGGAAACAATATCCTTGGCTTTCAACTTGATCAGTATTCATGACAGCTAACGCACTCATTCGATACGCCCGGAAACCTCCAGTGGCGTCGTGAATTGGAATTCCTAACCACATTCTTGTGTAGAGATTTCCACCACGAGATAAAACTTCGCGGCTCTTTGCCCAGTTAACTACCCTGCCGTCTTCAATCCAGCGAGAACCGAATACTACGTCGTTGTTAGTTAGTGCATCAAGAATCTTGGTTAAGTCCTGTGGCCGATGTGAACCGTCAGCATCCATTTCAACGACAACGTCATAGCCATTTGCTTTAGCCCAATTAAAGGCATCCAGGTAGGCAGCTCCGAGACCAGCCTTAGCTGATCGATGTAGGACATGAACGGAATTGTCGCTATAACTAAGGCCGTCAGCCACTTCCCCAGTGCCATCTGGTGAGTTGTCGTCAGCAATCAGAATGTGGACATCTGACTCAGCCTGTCTGATGCCAGAAACAATTACCGGCAAACTTTCTCGTTCGTTATATGTGGGAACGATAACCAAGACTTTACCGAGATCGCGAATCGCCACTAGATAAGACTAATCCAACTTAACCAATCTTTGAGTCACTGGATCTACGAATGGTGAGCAGCAGTACGACAATACTGATAACCAAAACCCAGTATGGGTATCTTGTACTTTGTGTTTTCTCACTGATTAGAGGCGCAACACCAGTAACAATTGCTGATTCAAACTGATCAGTTCGTCCTGACACCGAGCCGTCATTTTGAATCAATCCTGAGATTCCTGAGGTGCTGGCAACTAGGAATGAGCGCTGAGTTTCAATAGCTCTGAAGCGAGTGATTGCAAACTGTTGTTCTGGCTGTGTCGTGTTTCCATAAGTCGCGTTATTTGTTTGAACTGTGATTATTTGAGCGCCTGAATTGATGGTGTCGTAAATGTGATTGGCATAAGCAACTTCAAAGCAGATAACATCTCCAACTTGCATGCCACCTATGTCAAAGACACCAGGTCCCTCCCCTGGGACAAAGTCGTTAGGAATCCGATCAAAGCGCGTAATCCACTTGGCCAAAACTTCTCGAAGTGGAACATATTCACCAAAGGGCACAAGGTGATTCTTGGAGTAGACCTTTGACGGGCCGGCATCGGTCCACATGATTCCAGAGTTCGTTGGTCCCTCACCTTTTGATCCTGAGCTGTACCAAGTTGTTGCGCCAATCAGAATTGGAGCCTGGCTACGTGTTGCAATTTTGTTGATTGCGTCTTGCGCAACACCGCGAGCAAGTGGGTCTATGTCTGTGCCACTTTCAGGCCAAACTATCAAGTCTGGATTATTGAGTAAACCCGATTCAATGTCCGCTAAGTATTGTTCAGTTGTCTCAACGTGATTGTTCAGCACAGCTTCTCGCTGTATGTCCAGTGCGTTTCCGACTCGCGGCACATTTCCCTGAATTCCCGCCAAGGCGATTTGTTCAGATGAATACATAATGTCCGCACTTCGTGACGTCATGACGATCAAGATTACTATCGCGACACCAAGTGGACTTCGGTTCTTGATCAACGTCACAGATGCCGCCGCACAAACCACTATGGCCCCACTAACGATTGCTTGCCCACCGAGCGTTGAGAGATTGACCAAAGGTCCATCAACTTGGCTATAGGCCAGCAGACCCCATGGAAAGCCACCCCAAGGCCAGCTGGCTCGGATTGCTTCCAAGACAATGACTAAGGCAGCGGGCTGAATGTAGAACCACTTGGATTTCGAGTCAATTGGAAGTAGCGCAAGTAGCAGCCAAGGCAGCGTGCAAAGAATGACTAAACCAATCCATGCATCATTGCCGAGAACGCTGACCCACTGCACATGAAATGCAAAGAATGTTATAGCAAACGCTGCAGTGAGTTTCAATCGAGTCTTACGTGGCTTTGAATCCAAGGTAAGCAACAGGATTGCAATGCCAACGACGCTCGCCCACCAATGTCCTGGATAAAAGGACCATGCGACAATTGCGCCGGCGACAATGGAGGCTAGGAATCGCATAGAGACTTAAAGGACTACAAGCTCGCGCGTTGTGTTGTTTGCACTCTTGATTCCATCTTCAGTACAAGTAACGATGTCTTCGATACGAGCGCCGTACTTACCTGCAAAGTAGAACCCAGGTTCAATTGAGAAAGCATGACCTGGAACCAACAAAGACTTATTGCCCACAACTATGTAAGGCTCTTCGTGCGTCTCCATGCCGATGCCATGCCCGGTGCGATGAATGAATTGCTCACCTAAACCAGCAGACTCAAGCACGCTTCGGGCAGCAGCATCTACTGACTCACAACTAACACCTGGGCGGGCATGTAACCGAGCAGCTTCTTGGGCTGCCATCAAAACGGCATAGTGCTCTAGATATTCAGCAGGAGGCTCGCCACAGACATACATGCGAGTGCAATCACTGCAGTAACCACTCGCCATAGTTCCACCAATGTCCACAACAACTGGTTCACCGGCTTGAATGACACGATCCGATAGTTCGTGATGCGGACTGGCACCATTTGGTCCACTAGCAACGATCACAAAATCAACAGTTACGTGACCGGCTGCAAGAATTGCTTCAGCAATGTCCTTACCAACTTCACGCTCAGTACGTCCTGGTCGTAGCCACTTGTACATGTTCATATGCACTTGATCAATGGCAGCCCCGGCTTCATGCAGGTAATCAACTTCATCTTGGGTCTTTACTTCGCGAATGTCAGAAAGTAGTTTTCCGGCCAGCTCAACGTTGGTCCCGGATGCACCTTGAATTCCAAACGCCTTTTCAACCCACATCAAGTTATTCACCAGTGGCCGTTGTGGCTGACCCACAGCTGACAATAACAGCGAATAAGGATTCTGAGTCTCTTGCCAATCCAATAGCTTGATGCCCATGTCAGGAACCTTGTGAGCCAATGCAGACGGCTTTTCAAGAGTCGGCACAATCATCCACGCTTCGCCAGTTGTGCGAACTGCCAGACAAGTTAGTCGCTCAAGCGGTAACGCGTCATAACCAGTTAGATAGCGAAGATCAGCTCCTGGTGTCACAAAGATGATGTCGTGTTCAGTTTGCGCTAATTGCTTAGCAACTCGAGCGATTCGTTCCTGATGCATTTTCGACATAAGGCTAGGCTACCCAATCGATATTCAAAGTCTTCAGGAATCTCTTGATCTGGCGTTCAATCCCCCAGGCGTCAGTAAGTTCCTGCAGACTCTGTGAATCTTTGACTTTGATTGGTCGATCTAGTTTCTTTGGAAGCTTCGCAGAAGTCTTAACTCTAACTACCTTGCTAGCGGCTTTCATGTATTCCTGGCTAGCCAGAAGATTAGTTCGCACTGCTGGTGCCAGCGTTACTTCTGGATTCTTAGCAGCCGAAATCAAGCCCGCCACATCCCGATGCTCGACTATTAACTTCGCTGCAGTTTTCTCGCCAATTCCTTTAACACCTGGCAAACCATCGGATGGATCTCCACGCAACATTGAGAAATCCGCATATTGAGCTCCATTGATTCCATAACGCTCTACTAAATACGCGTCGTTAACGATCTCAAGTTTCTTAACGCCTTTAGTGATCGAGATAATCCGAACATCAGTTTCATCGCTGACTAACTGGAATAGATCTCGATCTCCAGTTACGACGTCACATGGTGCGCTGGACTTACTTACCAAGGCACCTAGGACGTCATCAGCTTCATGACCGACCTGACCAATTCGGGGTAAACCAATTGCATCCAAGATCATAGAGATCGCGCCAATTTGTGGCGACAAGGCATCAGGAATCACTTCGAACGCCGCGTCGGGTTGATCAGACACTTCTTCGTCAACACGATGCAACTTGTAACTCGGAATTAGATCTACTCGCCATTGCGGACGCCAATCATCATCCCAGGCAAAAACAACTTGCTCAGGTGGAAACTGCTTTGCGATTGCGCTAACCATGTCCAGAAAGCCGCGGACGGCTCCGGAAGGTGTGCCATCTGGCGCAGTGATGCTCTCTGGGACTGCAAAGAACGCACGGTAGTAAAGAGTCGCAGTATCAAAAAATAGATTGCGCGTTGCCAATGCGGGCTCGCTCACCTTAGCTACCATGCCACAATTCCTCGGTTGATTAAATCACTTGAAGCCCGAGCCGCACTTGCTACTTCCGGATCTTCACTGGCAAGTGATATCTGACCCAAAAGATCAATGACTTGCTTACTCCAACGAACAAAATCACCAGCTTGTAAGTCTGAAGTTTTCAACACGCGAGCAATAGATTGGCCTCTGGCCCACTTAAGCGTTAACCAGACAAAGCCCGGATCCATATCACGAAGGCTGTCCATACGGTGCTGAGTTTCAATTTCTTTAAGTTCGCCCCACTTGTAAACCATTTCAGTAAGAGCAATACCTAAGCTGCCATCTGGAATGTTTTGGGTGTCGCGATCATCATCTCTGCGTGATTCATAGACAAGAGTGCTCACGGCACTTGCCATCTGTTCCGCTGTCAGATCCTTCCAAACCCCACTGCGAAGACATTCAGCAGCAAGCAAATCAAGCTCACAATAAATCCGGCCCAAGATAGCTCCAGCTTCTGTTACCACATGGCTGGTTTCCTGCTTCTCTAGATACTTAAGCTCAGTCAAAACATCACAGATTCGATCAAACTCTTTTGCGATGGAGCTAGTTCTGGTTGCCACCCGTGACTCAAGTTTTTCAATTTCCCGCTGGGTTGAGTAGATCCGCTCATGCCATCTGACGTGTTCTTCCCGGTCGTTGCAACCGTGACAAGCGTGAGCACGAATCGCTTTTCTTAGACGTGATACTTCAACATCAGATTGTGTTTCCGTTTGTGCCTGACGCTGCACTTTCGGGGCGCCTCGAGAAATGTCAGCAATTTGATCAGCTAGCCAATTCCGAGTCTTCGGCGAGCGTGAATCGAAGGTCGCAGGAATTCGAATCCGACCTATTACCCGACCTTGATCGCCGACATCGGTGTAGCCGATTCGTTTAACGACACGAGACTGTGACATGACTCTTGGCCTCGGGTCATCTGAATCTCTGGCTTCATCCAAGACCACATAGGGCGTACTGGAACGACGATCAGAGTCAACAACAATTACGTCTCCGCGTTCTACTTCATTTAAGAAGTTGGTGGCGGTATTGCGACGTTCCCGAACTCCGTCACGCTTAGTGTCCTTTTCTAGGGCGGAAAGTTGGCGGCGCAACTTCATGTAGCTGGAAAAATCGCCGAGATGACATTCCATTGCCTCCTGGTAACCGTCAATGGCGGATTCATTCCTGCGCATCTGCGTGGCTAGACCAACTACTGACTTATCTGCCTGAAATTGTGCGAATGAAGACTCCAGCAACTCTCTAGCTCGCTGGGTTCCAAATTTGCCAATTAAGTTGATTGCCATGTTGTACGAAGGTTTGAAACTAGATTTAAGCGGATAGGTTCGAGTGCTAGCCAACCCAGCTAAAGCATCTGGATCAAGTTCGTTGTGCCAAACCACAATGGCGTGGCCTTCAACGTCAATTCCTCTGCGGCCAGCACGTCCTGTTAACTGCGTGTACTCACCTGCGGTAACTGGAGCATGGACTGAGCCATTCCACTTGGTTAACTTTTCAAGAACCACACTTCTAGCTGGCATGTTTATGCCAAGTGCCAGAGTCTCCGTGGCGAAAACTACTTTTACTAGGCCCTCTTGGAATAGCTGTTCAACTACAACCTTGAAGGCCGGGAGTAATCCGGCATGGTGTGCTGCAATTCCTTTTTCCAATCCTTCACACCAAGAAGCAAAACCTAGAACTCGTAACTCCTCAGAACTAGCGTCTGGGAAATGCGCATCTACAACCCCACGAATCACCAGCTGTTCTTCGGGCGTTGTCACGCACAGACCGCCAGCTAGACACTGCGATACTGCATCGTCACATGCAGCTCTGGAGAAGATGAAAGTAATGCTTGGTAACAATCCTGCACGGTCTAGTTCTTCAATCACCTCGACACGCGAAGGTGTGTACCTGCTTCTAAATCGATTGCCTCTGCCATAACCATGACGAGATTGCTGTTTGTCGTTACGCGCAATTCGCTGTAGCTCAGGGCTAACTTTAGTTTTGGCTTTATCTACAAATAGGTCATGAAGCTCATTGCCGACCATAACGTGTTGATGCAGTGGAATTGGTCGGTGTTCTTCGACGATAACTTCGGTCTTACCTCTAACAGTTCTTAGCCAATCGCCAAACTCTTCTGCATTACTCACCGTGGCTGAAAGCGCCACAACCGAAACTGACTCAGATAAGTGGATTATGACTTCTTCCCAAACCGCGCCACGGGAACGATCGGCTAGGTAGTGAACTTCATCCATAACTACATGGCTCAAACCATTAAGACCTGAAGACCCTTCGTAAAGCATGTTTCGAAGAACTTCAGTTGTCATAACAACAATTGGTGCGTCCCCGTTGATTGAACTATCACCTGTAAGCAAGCCAACGTTGTCCGAGCCGTAGAAATCTACAAACTCGTTGAATTTTTGATTTGAGAGCGCCTTGATTGGCGTGGTGTAAAAGCAGCGGGATTGTTTAGATAGCGCGGTATAAACTGCAAACTGACCAACAACCGTTTTACCGGCGCTAGTTGGAGCCGCGACTAGTACGCCGGAGCCCGAATCTATTGCTCGACAAGCCTGCAGCTGAAAATCGTCGAGAACGAAACTCAGTGATTCCTGGAACGAGCCAAGAAGTCCTTGGGTATCTTTACTTCGGGATTTCGCCGCCGCATATCTTTGTGCTGGCGAGTCGGTCATGACTCAAGATTACGGCGTGTTCGCAGGTTGTGCCTGCCACACACGCATGGCACCAGGGTGCAACGTGATCACGACTGGACCGTGCCCGATCTTTTCACCATCAGCGTAAACCGGAAACTCATCTCCACTGATTTCAATTTTCTGAGCCACACTCTGAGTCACTTGCCTGTGCTTAGTGTGACCACCCCAAAAAACTTTTGGCAGTACTCGTACCAAGAGCCGCCGTGTCACTTTATCTACATAAGTAACTTCAAAGTGCTGATCAAAAGCATCTGCAGTAGGACACATCTTCAGTCCGCCACCATATGAGGAAGTATTACCCACGGCGATCAAAGTGAAGCGTCCCGGTTGATGCTCAGCACCATTAGTTGAGACCATAAACTCGCGAGAATTCAATTTGACTAGCTCCACAGCTAAGGCAACGAGGTATTTAAGAGTGCCAGCCGGACCACGGTAAGTATTTGCTCTTTCATTAACTTGGGCATCAAACCCACATGAAGCTATGCCAGCAAATCTAACAATGGATCCGTCAGTAAGTTCAATGGTTCCCATGTCCATGCTGGCTGGTGCGTAGTTGTTTAACGTGGAATATGCGTGCGCTGGTTTCTTAATGCCTAAATAGCGAGCGAAGTCATTTCCCGTACCCAGTGGAATCACTGCGAGTGGAACGGTTAAATCTGGAATTGAATTAAGGGCCAGATGAAACGTACCGTCGCCGCCACAGGCAACGACTGTCAGATCGGAATCTAAGTTACGTAACTCAGAGATTTCTGCCCTAAGTGACGCAACATCATTGCCACCTAGAACTACTGGCTTTAGATGCGATAGTTCGTCAACAATTTTCTCGAACCGCTTGGATCCAAGTAGTTTCGGTTTTACGACCAAGGCGATCATGCGGATTCACCTAACTCGCTTCAGCTAGGCGCTGTCTACGGCGATCATTTATCAAAGCGATTCCAACTGCAATAAAACTCATCACGATCATCGGTAGGGCTACAAATGTCATTGCGAGTGGATCACCATTTGGCGTAGCGACAGCACCGAACACAAAGCTGCCCAAGATTAACCAACGCCATGCCGCCTTAAGTCGCTCCCCCGAAAGAATGCCAGCGAAGTTCAGTGTCACCAGTACTAATGGCAGCAGAAAACCAATTCCGAAGAATAACGTGAGATGTAGAAAGAAGCTTAAGTAACTTTCTACGCTGGTAACGTTCTCAACATCGCTAGGTGTGAACTCAAACAAAATGTCTAACATTCGTGGCATTACGTAATAAGCAAGAATAACTCCACATGAAAATAGCGGAACCGCAACTGCAGTGAAGGCGTATGCCCATTTGCGTTCATTTCGTTTTAGACCTGGTGAGATAAATCTCCAAAGCTGATAAATCCAAATCGGACTGGAAAGCACGAACGCCGCAGCTAGTGAAACTCGTAACTGCAGTGAAAAGCCACTAGTAATTCCAGTGAGCGCAAGTACTGCATTTGATCCAAGCCCTTGCACACTGTCATAAGGAGCTCGGATTACTGCAAAGATATCGGAAAATTGATTCCAAACTGCAATGGTGCATACGATCAAAGCCAAAGCGCTTCGAACTAAACGTTTGCGTAATTCGCTGAAGTGCTCGGCAAGCGTCATTGCACCTTGTTTGGTGTCACCTGGAGAGGCTTGCGCCATTACGTAATCTAACTCTTGTCGGAGTCTTTAGGTTCCGTAGTTTTGTCAGTCTCCATCTCGGATTTGAAAATCTTGATGGACTTGCCAACACTCTTAGCGGCATCTGGAAGTCTGCGAGCACCAAACAAGACAATTACAAGTAGCAGCAGGATGATTGCAGCAGGTGAATCAAATAGGGCTCTCATGTCGTCTCCTTAGGGCTGGTTAACCAACGGTATCGCATCAATTCAAACTTAACTTAGCAAGCACTATTCCCAGGCTGATGCACGGGCAACTAGCGCCTCAATGAGATCCGGCGGCCTTACTGCCTTAACTCGCCCGCCGGAGGCCAAAATCATTGACACTAGCCAATCCCTCGAATAAACCCGTAGCTCGACTTCAACGGCGTGCCACATGTATTCCTTGAAGCTCACTATGTCTACCTGGTCGAGTTGTCCGTAATAGGCCTTATCAAGTTCAATCGCGGCTAGGTATTCGCGCTTAGCTTCCGTTGGCTCCTCATCAGCCGGAATGGCAATCGCTATGTCACTCAATTTAGCTTCCAAAATTCGATCCATTCGGAAACTTCGCCAGGCCTGCGAATTTTGACACCACGCTTTTAGGTATACAAAGTCATCTTGAGAATAGATCTTTACAGGATCGACCTTGCGCACCGAAACATCTTCTTTGGTGACTCCGGCGTATTTGATTTCAATCACAAGTTTTGACTCAATTGCTTTTGAAACAACAGAGTTCACATCATCAGATATTCGGGCCGTTACAACATTGATTGCGCTATCAGCATTTGGAAGTGCTTGTTGAATTTTTTGAATCAAGCCACCTACTATTTCGGCGTCGACCAGGTTCGGGAATTGTTCTAAGTAGTGCAAGCCACCCAACAATGCAGAGGCTTCAAACTCCGAAAGCTTTACTGGTCGATCTAGCGCTTTGGCATCTGAGACAAAAATTGATTCAGAATCTTCAAAGTCGATATCAACTAATCCCCCACCAGCTTGAGACGGACCAGTGACAACTAATTGGCCGATCAGTTCTAAGGCGTGCTTTTCCGAGATGTCGAAGTGCTTGGCAACTTCAGATAATGATGCACCATTGTTTGCAACTAACCACGGGAGCAGTTTGATTAATAGTTCAAGGTCATTTGCCAAGGTTATGCACCGACAAAGTTGTTGTAATAATCCGAGTTACGGAATCTTGCAGTGATTGCGGAGACTTAACCCTCGTGACATCGCAGGAGCTGGCAATCAGTCCAATTAACTGCGACTCGTGATGATAAGGAATCGTCAATTCATCCCATTCCTCACCAATCTCACAAGCAGTTGCTAGCACTCGAAGTGATGCTGCCCGACCAGGTCGAACCAAAACCGTAGCAATGGTTGCGTCCTTATCTGAATGCTCCCAGGTATCGGTAATCGCTGAAAGATCAAAGTCCTTAGGCATCGATTCCAAAATGTCATGCCTTGTCTCTACCAGGTCGCCAACTATTCGGTCAGTACGAAAAGTTCTAACCTCACCCTTATCTTGATCAAAGCCAATTAAGTACCAGTGTCCCGAATGCAGTAATGCCCGCCAGGGATCAATGGTTCGTTTAACAACTTCTGATTGATTGAGCCCGACATAATCGAATACGACCGTCTTGCCGTTGGCTATGGCAGCTAGAATCTCGGTGATGTGACGGCGACCTTTAGCCAACGAAACCGGTACCGAAATCTCAGCGCCTTGCTCTCTGGCGTCCACACTCGATACCGCTTGCCGCGCAGCAGTGCTCAATTGCGCGTTCTGCCAGGCACTTGCAGCTAAGGCTAGATAAGTGCGCTCTTCGGCTGTGATTGAGATTTCTGGCATTAACCAGTCGGAGCGATCAATTCGATATCCCAGAACGTCATCATGGAACATATCCACTGGCTTGGTCTCCACCGGAATTGCCAAATCGCGTAGCGCAGCTTTATCCCGTTCGAACATTCTTTCGAATGCTTCATTGGAGTCTCCATAGCCCGGAACTCGCTCCCGAATCTGTTCTCGGGTTAACGGTGTTCTGGAATTCAGCAAGACAAAGAGCAAGTTGAGCATGCGCTCAGTGCGTGCTCTTGCCATGACTTAAGAAACAGCTAAAAGATCGATGATGAATACGAGTGTTTTTCCAGAAAGTCTGTGACCACTACCCGCTGCACCATATGCCATCTCAGGTGGAATGGTTAATTTTCGACGCCCGCCAACTTTCATACCTGGGATACCTTCTTGCCAGCCCACAATCAATCCCTTTAAACGAAATTCGATGGACTCGCCACGATCCCAGGAGGAATCGAACTGTTCACCAGTTTCGAAATCAATGCCAGCGTAGTGAACTGTCACTGTTTGGCCTGGTCCCGCTTCAGTTCCATCGCCAACTTGTAAATCTTCAATAACTAATTCAGTTGGTGCTGGACCCTCTGGAAAATCAAACTCTGGTGCCTGCATGGATTCCTCTATCTGCTAATTGATTCGGTCTTAACGTAACTCGGAAAATCTATTCAAAACTTACTAGGTCAACTACGAAGATCAAGGTTTCACCAGGCTCAATACCGCTACCTGGAGGTGGATTATTGCCGTAACCCAGTTCGGCTGGAATAACTAGAAGTCGCCGACCGCCAACCTGCATTCCAACAAGGCCTTCTTGCCAACCCAAAATCACGTTATCCAACGGAAAAGTCGCTGGTTCACCACGCACCCAGGAAGCATCAAACATCTGACCAGTTGCTCCGCCATATCCAACATAATCGGCAGTTAGTGTTGCTCCTGCTGGGAGTGGGTCGCCAGTACCAGCAATCACGTCTGTAACTTGCAATTCAGTTACCGGATCGCCTGGCGTGATAGCAACGACTGGCTCGGAGCCAGCTTCACCAGTCACTTCAACACTCACCGGAGTTCCAGTTAAGGCTGGAGCGGAATCGGAAGATGTTGACGCAGCAGGTGACGATGCCTCATCAGATGATGAAGAGCACGCAGTAAGCATTAGGGCCGTAGAAATTACTAAAACTGAAGTACGAGTGAACATATCTCAATCCTACAATCAGGAAGTTACTGCCTCTTGCATGGAGTCGATAAGTTTCTGAACTCGCTCATCTACATTGGCAAATGGGTCCTTGCACAAAACTGTCCGTTGCGATTGATCATTCATCTTCAGGTGTACCCAATCGACGCTAATGTCCTTACCGGCATCTTGCGCAGCGGCGATAAAGTCACCTCTTAGTTTGGCTCGCGTAGTTTGCGGCGGCACGGTTTGGGCTGTCAAAATCTCGGCATCTGTAGTCACGCGATTAACCCGACCATTGTTCTGTAGCAGATAGAACAAACCTCGATTTTGCGTGATGTCGTGATACATCAAATCGAGTTGAGCAACTCGTGGCGAATCCAATTCCAGATCGTTCTTCTCACGGTAAGAGTCCACCAATTGCTTCTTAATGGCCCAGTCGATGTCCTGCGCAATAAGCGCATGATTATTTGTCTCAACCGCAGTTAACGTACGCTCCCAGAGCTCTAGTGCAATTACGTGATCCCGAGTCATGTTCATGTCACCCGTTGCAACATAATTTTTAACCATTTCAAGATAAGCCCATTGCATTTGTAGGGCGCTCATGGTTGAGCCGGAATTCAAAGTGACGGTAGCTAACCCAGTTATGTCGTGCGATACATCGCGGATGGCCCGAATCGGATTTTCGAGCGTGAAATCTCGATTTAGATTGCCCGTCTCGAGTAATCGCAAAACAAAGTCCATTGAAACAACTTTGAGGAGAGTTGTCATCTCCGACATGTTTGAGTCCCCAACAATTACATGCAGGCGTCTAAAAGCTTCAGAGTCTGCATGCGGTTCATCCCGAGTGTTGATGATTGGACGTGATCTTGTAGTCGCGCTTGAGACGCCTTCCCACATATGGTCAGCGCGTTGCGACAGTGAATAAATCGTTCCTCTAGGTGTAGTTAAGACCTTTCCGGCACCGCAGATCAATTGTCGAGTTATCAAAAATGGAAGCAACGCTTCAATCTGCTCCAGATAATCCTGGCGACGTTTGATCAAGAAGTTTTCGTGACAACCATATGAATTGCCACCTGAGTCAGTGTTGTTTTTGAAAAGGTAGATTTCCCCTTCAATTCCTTCTTCCAGCAAACGTTCTTGCGCATCGAGAATCAGTTCCGCAAGGATTCGTTCGCCGGCCTTATCTTGCACGATCAAATCGTGGAAATCATCACACTCGGCAGTTGCATACTCTGGATGACTACCCACATCCAAATAGAGACGAGCACCATTAGTTAGAAATACGTTTGAGCTTCTCCCCCAAGATACAACCCGCTTGAAAAGGTAGCGAGCTACTTCATCTGGAGTGAGACGTCGCTGACCTTGAAATGTGCAAGTAACGCCAAACTCTGTTTCAATTCCGAAGATTCGTTTGTCGAGTCTGCCTGATGACACTTACTGTCCACCTTTTTGCACGAAACCCTTAACAAACTCTTCAGCATTTTCTTCAAGAACCAGGTCGATGGCATCTAGTAAGTCTGTTACGTCAAGGTCAGAACTCGAGGTTGTAGGAAGCGGAGTGAAATCGGAAGATTGCTCCCGATCGGAGTTACCTTTAGCAAACTCGCGCTCGCTCATGTCGAACCCCATTTCATCTCGTGCTGTGCACTGTTATGCATCACACTATTCCAGTAGTTCAAACCCTATGCCAATACATGTTCTGGCTTCAGGTTAGCCAGCAGATCGGCCGCAAGCTCTGATTGTTCAAACAGGTGTGAAGTAGCAGCCTGAGTGCCACCAAGTGCATCTGGAGTGGAGATTCGCTTAAGCGGTACATCAGGTCCCAGATCCAGAATCACGGAATCCCATGAGGCAGCCGCAACTTGGTCTACAAACTTGGCTACACAAGTTCCTCGGAAATACGCTCGGGTATCCACTGGAGGGTTAGCAACAGCCTGCGCCACCTGCTCTTCAGTAAACAGCAGATCCATCCTTCCCTTTTGCTGAAGAACCCGAGCCAACCCTTTATCCGGACGTAAATCTGCAAACTGGATGTCAATTGCCGCCAAACGCGGGTCATTCCATAGGAGTTGATCACGATTTCGGTATCCGTTAAGTACCGAGAGCTTGGTTATCCAATCCACTTCATTAACTAGTGACATCGGGTCGTGCTCTAAAGCATTGAGAATTCTCCCCCACTGCTTGACGACGTCGTGTGCCATTTCATCTGTTTCGCCGGTTTCACTTAGGAATCTGACGGCGCTGTTTTGATAATGCTTTTGAATATCCAATGCCGACATCTCAGATCCATCACGCAGTCGTTGTTTAGTTTCAAATTTATAGTCATGGCTTACCAAGTGCATCGACGTCACTGCATCGTAAAGTTCGAAGTCGAGTTTAAGGAAATTAGCTTCGATCATGCTGAGCACAATCGCCGTAGTTCCCATCTTCAAGTAATTGATGCGCTGCGACATGTTTGCGTCGCCAATGATGACGTGTAAACGTCGGAATAGGTCTGGGTCGGCGTGTGGTTCATCACGAGTGTTAATGATCGGACGGCGCAGCGTGGTTTCCAAGCCAACTTCAGCTTCGAAGAAATCCGCACGCTGACTGATCTGGAACCCAGGCTGAATGTCTTCCTGACCTAAACCAACGCGGCCAGCTCCAGCAAACACACACCTCGTTACAAAGAACGGAGTCAGATACTTAACTAGATCACCAAATGGAACTTCGCGGAGAACTTGATAATTTTCGTGCGTACCGTAGCTGACACCCTTGCCATCTGTGTTGTTCTTGTAGACCGTTATTAGATCTCCAGTAAGCGTGCTGGCTAGCCGAGCACTGCGCTCAATAATGCGATCCCCTGCGGCATCCCATAACGCAGCGTCATATGGATTAGTTACCTCTGGTGAGGCGTACTCAGGATGAGCGTGATCTACGTAATACCTAGCTCCATTTGGCAGCACTAAGTTTGCTAAGCCATAGTCATCATCCGTTAGCTGGCTTGGGTCAGCATCTGCGCGACTCATGTCAAAGCCACGAGCGTCTCTAAGTGGAGATTCGACATCGTAATCCCAGCGCATTCGACGAATTCGATTGGGCATAACTTCATTGCCGTAAGCGTTTACAACTTGACTCGACAGCAGCATTGGGTTGGCGCTGGAATCACGCGGATTTGAAATACCAAACTCTGATTCGATGCCCATAACGCGGCGAACTGACATAACTAAACCCTTATGCGAATGGATTTGGTGACAGTGAAGTGTCGATGCTGCGTCCCGAGTCATCACCCTTCTTGCCATGGATCAGAGTGCGCATAAATACGATGCGATCACCCTTCTTGCCGGAGATTCGAGACCAGTCATCTGGATTTGTGGTGTTTGGAAGATCTTCATTCTCGTGGAACTCATCTAAGCAAGCCTGTAGCAAGTGCTCGATAGTAATTCCCTTTTCGCCAACAGTTAGGAATGACTTGATTGCCGCTTTCTTGGCGCGGCTAACGATGTTTTCAATCATCGCGCCTGAACTAAAGTCCTTGAAGTACAGAACTTCCTTGTCGCCATTGGCGTAAGTTACTTCTAAGAATTCATTGTTAGGAGTTGTGGAATACATCTCTTCAACAACTCGCTGGATCATTGCAGTAGTAGTTGCATGAGCGTCATTGCCATGTTCCGCTAGGTCCACCTGGCTAAGTGGCAAATCGGTTGTTAAGTACTTGCCAAAGATGTCGATCGCAGCTTGAGCATCTGGACGCTCGATCTTGATTTTTACATCAAGTCGACCAGGACGCAGGATCGCAGGATCAATCATGTCTTCACGATTTGAAGCACCGATGACGATAACGTTCTCTAGGCTTTCGACACCGTCGATCTCACTAAGTAATTGCGGAACAATTGTGTTTTCGACATCGCTGGACACGCCACTACCTCTAGTGCGGAAAAGTGAATCCATTTCATCGAAGAAAACAATTACTGGCGTGCCTTCACTTGCCTTCTCGCGAGCGCGCTGGAAGATGATGCGAATCTGGCGCTCGGTCTCACCAACAAACTTGTTCAGAAGTTCTGGACCCTTAATGTTCAGGAAGTAACTTCGTCCTTCACCGATGCCTGAAATCTCGCTGACTTTTTTAGCTAGTGAGTTCGCGACAGCTTTTGCGATAAGTGTCTTGCCACATCCAGGAGGACCGTAAAGCAAAATACCCTTTGGCGGTTTCAGTTCATACTCTTTGAACAACTCTGGGTGCAAGAACGGTAATTCAACGGCGTCACGAATCGCATTGATCTGATCACGCAAGCCACCGATGTCTTCGTAATTAATGTCGGGAACTTCCTCGAGGACTAAGTCTTCAACTTCAGACTTAGCGATTCGTTCAAAGGCATATCCAGCCTTCATGTCAGCGAGCAAACTATCGCCAGAACGAAGTGGCACATCGCGAAGTGGCGCAGCTAAATGGATGACGCGTTCCTCATCGCTTCGGCCGGTAACAATTGCGCGCATGCCATCTTCTAGGATTTCCTGAAAAACTACGATCTCGCCTTGATCATCAAAGTTGCCAGCGACGACAACGTTCATTGACTCGTTGAGAATTACTTCTTGACCTGGGCGCAATGTTTCGCGATCAACCTCCGGAGCCATAGCTACTCGCATTTTGCGACCATTGATTGTGACGTCAACTAAATCGTCAGCAGCCGGCCCTAAATAAATGGCATAACCATTTGGTGGTGCACTCAGACGATCGACTTCTTCTTTGAGCCCGATGATTTGTTCGCGTGCTTCCCGAAGCGTGGCGGTGAGCTTGGTGTTTGACTCGCTCAGATCATCGATCCGGGAGTTAAGAATTCGCAGCTGATCTGCATGTGTTGCCTCAGTCATCAGCTGCCTCCTCACTATCTACTGCGTCTGTCGCTACTTCAGCAACAGTATCCAATCCGCCTTTAGTTGGGCGAATTCGACGAGCGGGCAAAATGACGCCAGGAGCCAGTTTCCGAGCAGTTACCAAGAAACCCGTATGCCCTTGCATTCTGTGATTTGGGCGAACTGCTAGACCTTCTAGGTGCCAAGGTCGAGCAATCAATTCTTGGCCTTCTGGATTGGTCCATCTTTTATCTAGACGCAAGTCTTCTACGAATCTCGACATTTGGGTTGTGGTTGCCACATATGCAATTACTACTCCGCCTGGACGCAGAACATGGGCAATCGAGTCGATACATTCCCAAGGAGCCAACATGTCAAGAACAACTCGATCTACGCTGGCAACTGGCAAGGCCGTAACTTCTTCTTGTAAATCCCCCAAAGTAACTTGCCAGTTACTTGGTTCGGAACCAAAGAAATTCGTTACATTTTTTTTGGCAATTTTCGCGAAGTCTTCTCGACGTTCGAAGCTGTATAGATAGCCATCGCTTCCGATTGCACGCAACAGTGAACAAGACAGCGCGCCTGACCCAACGCCGGCTTCGACAACAACACAACCTGGATAAATGTCAGACAGTCCAACTATCGCTGCTGCGTCCTTTGGGTAAACCACGGCTGCCCCGCGCGGCATACTTAAAACGAAATCCAACAACAAAGGGCGCAATGCCAGGTAAACCATGTTTCCAGTTGACGAGACCGTTGAACCTTCGCTCAGGCCAATCAAATCATCATGCTTAATAGCTCCATGATTTGTGTGGAACTCCCGCCCAGCCTCTAAAACAATGGTGTGCTTGCGAGATTTGGTATCTGTTAACTGCACGCGATCGCCAATGGCAAACTCTGCGGCTTTGGCAGTACTAACAACGGTTACAGATTCCATTGACCTATTCTCCCAGCCTTTTTCAAACTCGCTGAACCGGTGTCGGAATGAGGACCTAAACTAGAGGCAATCTGCAGAAATGGGGTGTTGTGCTTGGAGCAGGATCCAACCTTCCCGCGAAACACAACCATCATCATTGCCGCTTTCGGTGGCTGGAACGATGCCGGACAATCTGCAACTGACGCACTTGAGCACCTATTAGATGTTTGGCAGTCCGAGGAAGTTATCGATTTACCAGGTGATGACTTCTATGACTACCAGTTCAATCGCCCCGAGGTGAGTATTGGCCTAGACGGCGACCGTGAAGTGGCCTGGCCAGGTACGACAATCTTTAAGGCTTCTACTGACACTCTGCCAGACACCAAGATTTTCTTGGTTCATGGCGTAGAGCCAAGTATGAGATGGAAATCATTCTGCGCCGAAATCTTGTCGCACATCGAATTAGGTGAACGCAATGTCCTAGTTACCTTGGGTGCGCTACTTGCTGATGTTCCACACACTAGGCCGATACCTGTTAGTGGAACCACTTCAAACAAAAAGTTGCAAGACATATCTGGTTTTGAATCATCGAAATATGAAGGTCCAACTGGAATCCTGGGCATACTTCAATCTGAGTTTGAAGTACAAGGCATCCCATCCGTCGCACTTTGGGCTGCGCTTCCGCATTACGTCGCTTCCCCACCGTGCCCTAAGGCGACACTGGCTCTAATTCGTGGCTTAGAGGATTTGCTCGACACTGCTATTCCAGTTGTTGAATTAGTCGAAGAAGCCAGAGCTTGGCAACTTGGAGTCGAGGAACTGTCGACAGATGACGAGGAAATTTCTGAGTATGTTCGCGCTCTCGAGGAAACGCAGGACACCGCCGAACTACCCGAAGCAACGGGCGAAGCGATTGCTAAGGAATTCGAGCGCTACTTAAGACGTCGCGAGAACTAATTCTTTACTGCTGATTCTGGTCACCAGAAGCATGGGCAGCCAGTTGCCTCGTAGACTTAATCTATGCAGCCGTGGCGTGGAGTTTCCGTTCCAGCGCTGAATTTGGATTCATCAGACTTTCAGGTGTTTGATTCAAGATCGCAAAGTCTCAAGTTGGCTTCGACATCTAAAGAAGCAAGTCTCTACGTCTGTGG
This sequence comes from Candidatus Nanopelagicales bacterium, assembly GCA_023257525.1. GTDB lineage: Bacteria > Actinomycetota > Actinomycetes > S36-B12 > UBA5976 > UBA5976. The sequence continues at coordinate 19,137 of JALRCB010000001.1, read as the reverse complement.
AATAACTCCATACGATGCAACACACATGGGTCATGCCGCAACGTACGTAGCCTTTGATACTTTGCACAGATTCTGGCTAGCAACCGGTACCAAAGTGAGCTACACCCAGAACATCACAGACATCGACGATCCGTTGTTAGAGCGCGCAAAGTTAATCGGTCGAGCTTGGCAAGAAATTGCAGTGGAACAAGTTGATCTCTTTAAAGCTGATATGGAAGCACTTCGCGTGATTCCACCACAGAACTATGTTGGTGTTGTTGAGGCAATCGAGATGATTGAACAAAGTGCAGTCAAGCTCAAGGAACTTGGCGTGGCTTATCAAGTTGATGCTGACTTGTATTTTGATATGACGCATACCGATCTGCTTGGAGAAATCTGCCACTTATCTGAAGCGGAAATGCTAGAAGTCTTTGCTCAACGTGGTGGTGATCCAGATCGCCCAGGCAAACGCAATCCATTTGATGCTCTGCTTTGGCGCGGACAGTCAGGCGACGATCCATCCTGGCCATCAGCACTTGGTCCGGGAAGACCTGGTTGGCACATTGAATGCTCGGCAATCGCGACACACTATTTAGGCTCCCAAATCACAGTGCAAGGTGGTGGAAACGATCTTAAATTCCCACATCACGAGATGAGCGCTGCGCACGCCGAGTCGCTCACTGGAGTGAAACCATTTGCACAAACATTTATGCACGCCGGCATGGTCTCCCTTGATGGCGAGAAGATGAGTAAGTCATTAGGCAACCTGGTCTTTGTTTCCAAACTTAGACAGCAAGGTGTCGATCCGATGGCCATTCGTCTGGTGCTGCTCTCTCACCATTATCGAAGTGATTGGGAATGGTTTGATAATGAACTTGAATTGGCCCAAACTCGGTTAGCAAACTGGCGAACTGCGCTAAGTCATCCCAAAGGAGCGACTAGCCCGGTTTCGGAAATGGTGAAGGTGATGCGCAACGATCTCGACACTCCGAGCGCACTTAAAGCTATCGATATTTGGGCAGCAGAAACCTTGGCAGGTACGCAACTGGATGAAACAAGTGAAGTTGCGGTCGCGATTGATGCAATCCTCGGAATCATTTAGTTAGCTTTCTCGCTATGGAAAATTTCACTGTTATTGGACAGATGGTCAATGCCTCGAACTCCACACTTGTAGTGGAATCTGATGGCAATCGATTTATCTATAAACCACGTTCGGGAGAACGCCCACTTTGGGATTTTCCTGACCACACCCTTCACTTGCGCGAACGGGCTGCCTATTTAGTCAGTGAAATGCTTGGCTGGGATGTAGTTCCAGAAACCACAATCAATGAAGGCCCATTTGGCATCGGCTCATTCCAAAAGTGGATTGATGCGGAGCCAACGACTGTAGACATTTTTCCGCCTAATACCGTTCCTGATGGCTGGCTGACAATCGTTACAGGAATTGACGAAGAAGGACATCAAGTCACCTTGGCTCATGAAAACTCAGAGCGATTGATGCAGATTGCAGTTTTCGACGCCCTGGTTAACAACGCCGATCGAAAAGCTGGTCACTTACTAACAGACAAAACCGGCAATACATATGGGATTGATCATGGAGTCACCTTCAACTCTGAAGACAAATTGCGCACTGTGCTTTGGGGCTGGATCGGTGAGAGAATTTCTAGCAACCAACTTGCAGATTTAGAAAAACTTAAATCCCAGATGTCTGGAAGTGAATTGGAAGAATTATTGACGGCCTCGGAAATTGATGCTCTCCACGAGCGCCTCGACTTCTTGTTAACTCGGCAAACTATGCCGAGTCCTAGTCCAAATTGGCCTGCTGTCCCCTGGCCAGTTTTCTAGCTAAATCTAACCGCGCCTTAGGTATCCGTTAGCTCTTGGACAAATGTGACCCTGTTGGTCAAGTGGCTCGGTACACAGTGGACATGGTGGTCGTCCGGCTGAAACTACTGCAAACGCCCTGGTGCAAAACGCAGTAGCTAGCGAACCTGTTAACCGAACTCGCAAAACGTCTGGCCCAAAATCTGAGTCCTCTTCTAAATCTGGAACGTCTTCGAAGTTTTCCGAGGATGCATGTGCCTCGATAACCACTTGTTGGCTTTCGGTATTCCAACCCAAAGCCAAAGTGCCTACGCGAAACTCTTCCTGAATCGGATTATCTAGTGGTTCTAAGTCAGCTGGGCCGACATAAGTAACGTCTATACCTTCAGCTCGAGCAACTTGATCTAAAAGTTCAGTTAGTCGATCTGCCAACAAAGCAACTTGTTGTTTTTCAAGAGAGACGCTGACAATTCGTTGATCAGTTCTGGCCTGAAGGAAGAATGTGCGTTCTCCTGGCACTCCTACCGTTCCGGCTACAAAGCGTTGCGGGTTATCGAAAGTGTGAACAATTCGCGCCATCGTTAATCCTTTCCGCTTTCGCCACCGAGAGTTGGTGTTTTCACAGCTTCAGCATTCAATTTTGAGAGCCATTCGCTTCCGGTGTCATTTAATTTAGATACTGCTGAGCCGGTTTCAGAGTAATGGATCACGCTAACTGATGCAGGTTCGATCAGGAGTGACTGAAACTTGCGAAGTGGTAACCCCATGGCATCAGCGCAAATAGCTTTGATGATGTCGCCATGGCTGATTGCTGCCCAAACTACATTGTCACCATGTTCACTACTGAGCTTGGCGTCCCATTCTCTGGCAGCCAGACAAGCGCGACTGGACATATCATTCATCGATTCGCCATTTGGAAAAATCATTTCATCAGGCCGTTGTTGAACGATTGGCCACAGCTCATTTACTGAAAGTTCGCTTAACTTTGCGCCCTGCCAATCGCCGTAATCACATTCCAATAACCGGTCTTCTAGGGCGACCTCAACATCTTTAGCAAAGAGAATCGATGCAGTCTCGAGGGTTCTTTCCAATGGACTCGAAACAACTTTAGCGATCTTGACGGCTGCTAATCGCTTAGCTAATGACTCAGTAGTGGTGCGGCCAACTTCGTCTAGAACTACACCTGGCGTGCGTCCAGCCAGAACGCCCGTGGCATTGGCGTCGGTCCGACCATGTCTGATCAGCAGCAAAGTTCCCATGGGTCAACACTATTGGGAAAAATCGTCCTACTAGGTTGCAGAAAGTACGCCGTTAGCGAGCAAAACCATCAAAAGCGAGCCTAGTGCGATCCGATAGATGACGAACGGCAAGAACGTGCGAGTCTGCAGATACTTCATCAAACTGGCAATCACGAGATAGCCAACGACGAAGGCCACTATCGTTGCCACGATTGTGGCTGGCCAATTCACAAAACTATCCGATGAAATATCTCCAGCGGTTAATGCTGCTGAAGCAAAAACTGCTGGGATCGCAAGTAGGAACGAGTAGCGCGCAGCCACATCACGCTTGAAGCCCATTACAAGACCAGCAGTTATGGTTGCACCACTTCGAGAAACTCCAGGAATCAAAGCTAAAGCTTGCCCGAGTCCAAATAAAACCGCATTCTTGGTGTTGATGTCCGGTTCACTCTTTGTGTGCCTGGCAAAGCGATCTGCTAATCCAAGAAGAATGCCCATAATGATTAATGTCGCGGCAACCAACCAGAGATTTCTTGCAGTTGTCTCAATTGATGACTTGAATGCAAGTCCAGCAATTCCGATTGGAATTGTGCCAATGATTACATACCAACCCATTTTTGCATCTGGATTAGCACGCTCACTCTTCTTAGTAAAACTGGAAAACCACGCCTTCAGAATCCGCGCAATGTCTTGTCGAAAGTAGATAACAACAGCTAGTTCAGTCCCAACTTGAGTCACTGCTGTAAAAGCAGCACCTGGATCTGGCCAACCCAGAAGTTTAGAAACAATCAAAGTGTGAGCAGTTGAAGAGATCGGCAGAAACTCAGTTAGTCCTTGGGAGATGCCTAGGGCTATGGCTTGGAGCCACGACAACTGCTCGTCCACGTAATCTCCCAAAAAATCAAGGACACACACGAGTCCTTAAAAACAATCTATGGAACAAACGCTAGCGTGAACATATGGAACTAAGGTCTTTGGGGAACAGCGGCCTTCTGGTGTCGCAGTATTCCCTTGGAACTATGACCTGGGGTCGTGATACCGATATCCACGAGGCCCGCGACCAGTTCAATTTGTATCACGAAGCTGGCGGTCGTTTCATCGACACCGCTGACGTGTATAGCGATGGCGTTTCGGAGGAGATCGTCGGAGAATTTTGCCGCGAGCAACCAGACGTTTTGATTTCAAGTAAAGCCGGAAGCGTTCGCACCAATCGACGCCGTGATGCGAGTCGTAGTCACTTACTAACTGCCTTGGATGCCTCGCTACGGAGGTTGCGACGCACTCACATTGATGTTTGGCACATCCACGCTTGGGATCCATACACACCGATCGAAGAAACATTAAGTGCCGCCGAGCATGCAATTGATTCAGGCAAAGTCCGCTACCTAGGCATTTCAAATTACTCAGGCTGGCAACTTACTAGCGCTGCACTTGGCTCTAAGTATCCGATTATCAGTGCGCAAATGGAGTACTCACTTTTGCAGCGCGGCATTGAGCGCGAAGTGATACCTGCTGCCGAAGATCTCGGCGTGGGAATCATGGCTTGGTCTCCCCTAGGTCGCGGTGTCTTGACCGGTAAGTATCGTCACGGCACACCAGCCGACTCGCGAGCTGCCACTTCACACTTCTCAGCTTTTATTACGCCCTACTTAAATGATCGGTCTCGCGCAATAGTCGACGCAGTTTGTACCGCAGCTGAAGGTTTGGGTCTTACTCCAATTGATGTGGCATTAGCGTGGACCAGCGCTCGTAGGCAGGTTTCTAGTGCAGTAATTGGTGCTAGAACTGCAGCCCAACTCCGGGTTGTCCTGAACTCAGTCAATGCCCAATTACCTCCAGAGATCCACGAAGCACTTGACGAAGTTTCCGCAATAGAGCGTGGATATCCAGATTTCGGGTGGAATCAATGAGCGCAGTCTGGGAGTTTCGCGAAATCAACTTTCATCGCGGCACAAAGCGTTCTGAGGTCAAGTCCTACCTAACTGCAATGGCCGAAGTGGAGCGCTGGGAACTAGAACGAGTTCGCGTTTACCAAGATGGCAGTCGCTATGTTCGGCTCCGCCGCAAGATTTATCACTTGCAACGAACCGCCTAGCCAAAGCTAGAGACTACGTACGAATCGATCCATTACGCGAGCACCAAACTCTAAACCAGAAGTTGGAACTCTTTCATCGACACCATGGAACATCGCGCTGAAATCCAATTCTGGGGGAAGCAGTAACGGCAGGAATCCGTAGCAAGTTATCCCTAGCGTGCTGAAGGCTTTGGCATCTGTACCGCCACTGACCGTGTACGGAACTGGAGTACCGAACGGATCTTCGGCGCGAATCGCAGCACCCATTGCATCAATTAGCGGTCCCTCAAATGGCGCTTCAAGTGCAATTCCATTAACTACATCTTCCAGCACAACGCCCGGAGGCAAGAGATTCTCGATGTCCTTGATGAGTTCATCTTCATAGCCCGGCAAGAACCTGCCATCGATCATTGCCTCCGCAGCACCTGGGATGACGTTGTGCTTGTAGCCAGCGTTAAGCATGGTTGGGTTCGCAGTATTTGAAAGTGTGGCTCCGATGATGCGAGCGATTGGCCCTAGTTGAGCCAGCAACTCTTCTGGATCATCTGCGCTTAATTCCATACCAAGGGCATCTGAAACTGCCTTGATGAAATCTCGAACTGTTGGAGTGAGCGCAAGATCAAACTTATGATTTCCAACTGCAGCAACTGCTTCAGCCAATTTGGTCACTGCATTGTCATTGTTAATGAATGAGCCGTGACCAGCTGTACCTTCAGCTTTAAGTTTCATCCAGCGAATTCCTTTTTCAGCTGTCTGCACTAAATACAGACGAACATCGTCGCGAAGTGTCAACGAGAACCCGCCAACTTCACCGACAGCTTGGGTGACTCCTCGGTATAGTTCTGGACGATTCTCAACTAACCAACCTGAACCATGCTCACTGCCTGCTTCTTCATCTGGTAGCCAGTCAAAAACGATGGTTCGATCAGGTTGCACACCATTGCGCGCCCAGGATCGAGCCAGCGCCAAGATCATGCCGTCACCGTCCTTCATGTCAACGGCCCCGCGACCCCAAATCATGCCATCGTGAACTTCGGCAGCAAACGGGTGATAAGTCCAGTCCTTTGCCTCGGCTGGGACCACATCTAAGTGACCATGAATCAACAGCGCAGGCTTACTTTGATCTTTACCTTCGATGCGGGCATTTACACCTTGGCGTTTACCACTTGTGGTCTCGTAACGTTCACACTCAATGCCAACCTCTTTAAGTTTTGCTTCGACATACTCAGCGGCTAGCGCCTCGCCGGGCCCACTACCGTCGCCATAGTTTGAAGTATCGATTTTGATTAAGTCTCGAACAAGCTCGACAACTTCGGAATCTACATCGGCAAGTGGCTCAATTGACATACCCATAGTCTGGCGCATGACGCTAGTTATGTCCGCACCGATTGCGTCATTTGAGCCAAATCCGACTAAGCAGGTATTATTACGGGGCTGGGCCAGCCCGGCACACTTGTCCGAGTGGCGGAATTGGCAGACGCGCTAGCTTGAGGTGTTAGTCCCTTCACGGGGATGGGGGTTCAAGTCCCCCCTCGGACACAAGACTGCGATTCGGCACAGTTTTTTCACGTGAGGTGGCTATGGCAATTCCCAAGGTCATCCTCTATTACGGTTTTGCGCCGGTTGCTGATCCTGTTGCGCTCCGACTTTGGCAGTACGACTTATGTGAGCTCCTTGGCCTTACAGGTCGAATCATAATCTCCGAACATGGCATTAACGGCACATTGGGCGGCGACATTGACGATCTCAAACGATACATCCGAAAAACTAAGGCCTATCCAGGTTTCAACAAGATCGACTTTAAGTGGTCGGAAGGCACTGGGCACGACTTTCCAAAGCTAACCGTTCGGGTGCGCGATGAAGTGGTCTCTTTTGGAGCTCCTAACGAACTGAAAGTTGATGAAGGCGGAATTATTGGTGGGGGCGTTCACCTCTCGCCCACCGAAGTTCATGACTTAGTTGAATCTCGCGGCGACGATGTCGTCTTCTTTGATGGCCGAAATGCCTACGAAGCAAGAGTCGGTAAATTTCGAAATGCCATAGTTCCAGATGTCGAAACAACCCGCGATTTTGTAGCTGAATTTGATAGTGGCAAGTACGACCATCTAAAGAGCAAGCCCATAGTCACCTACTGCACTGGTGGGATTCGCTGCGAAGTTCTTTCGGCAGTTATGAAGAGCCGTGGCTTCGAAGAGGTTTATCAAATCCAAGGCGGCATTGTGCGTTACGGCGAACAATTTGGAGACGATGGCTTGTGGGAAGGATCGTTATACATCTTCGACAATCGAATGAGTATGGATTTTTCAGATCACACCAAAGTCCTCAGTACCTGTGATGACTGTGGCGTCCCAACTAAAGACTTCTATAACCGACATGAATCACAGGGCCGAAAGCTAGCGTTGCTCTGCAGTAAGTGTGCAACTAGTAGCGGAGCAACCAAACCAATTACTGCCGACGAAGAAATTGCTGGCTAGCTACTTAAGCCAACGCTGCAATTACATCTATCTCAAGTAGCAAGCCAGGGATAGCAAGCGCAGTAACTTCCACGGTTGTATCAGCTGGGTAAGGCTTAGAAAAATACTTTTCGCGACATTCGATGATCGTCGGAAATTGAGTCATGTCAGTCATGTAGATGTTCACCTTAAAAACCTTGGACAGATCGCTTCCCGCGGCTGCCAAAACAGTCTTTAGATTTGCGAAGACCTGATGAGCCTGTGCCTCAAAATCGTTTTCACCGACAATTGAACCGTCAGAACCTAGAGCCGCCTGTCCAGAGACATAAACCACGCCGTTGTGAACGGTTGCCTGCGAGTAATGAAAAGGGCTATCCCATGAGTAAGGACTAGCAATACCGGTATGACTCATCAATCCTCCAAGTGAATTTAGACAAGATTGACACGAGTTCTCGAGAATTTCAGGCGAATTTGAAACTTAAGCGGATTCGTTGAGTGGACCAGTTTGCTCAAGGGCGCGCAGGTTAGCAATTCGCTCTTCAATAGCAGGATGAGTGGCAAATAGCTTTGAAGTCATCTTGCTATCCAAAGGTGACTCGATCCAGAGATGAGCAACTGCATTAGATTTCTGGTGCACCACAGTGCTGTCCGCAGCCAAAGTTTCTAGGGCTCGACGCAACCCAGTCGGATTACGAGTAAACGCGACCGCAGTTGCGTCGGCTAGTGACTCGCGCTTGCGAGAAATAGCCGCCTTCAGAAGTACCGCGGCTATCGGCGCGAGAATGGCAGCTACTAATGCTGCAATTAGCACAAATGGATTTGCTCCCCCATTGCTATCTCTACGTCCACCACCGAAGAGACTAATTCGAAGCAGGAAGTCGCTCATAAGGGCAATCGCTCCTGCGGTCGTTGCTGCAACTGCAGAAACTAAAGTATCGCGGTTAGCCACATGGGCTAGTTCGTGCGCCGCCACACCTTGCAATTGCTCTCGATCCATGACGCGAAGAATGCCAGTTGTGAAAGCAATGACAGCGTGCTCTGGATCACGGCCAGTTGCAAATGCATTTGGCGCATCATCTTCAACAATTGCTACCTTTGGCATTGGCATTCCCGAAGCGATCGTGATTTCATGCACCAAGTTGAATAACTGTGGCGCAGTATCGTGATCAATAACTTTTGCACCAGTCATAGTTAAAACGATTTTGTCTGAGTTGTAGAACGATCCCCAAACACTAATTAAGGAAATCCCAACTGCGATTGGAATGATTCCAACGCTGGTGTAACCCAAGTACAAAGCAACGGCATAGATAACAAAAGCCGTCAGACTTCCCATTACTCCAAGCAATAGAAATGTCTTGCGCCGGTTGCTTTGTTGTTGTGCCCTGAAGTTAGACAAGTGATTCCTTAGAAAGCAAAGTTTTCAAGCGCTAGCTAGTTGAACGAAACGTTTGGTACTGCTCGCTTGCCTGGATCGTCAACTACGTAGAATTCGCGCTCGACAACTTTGGCTGGACCTGCGAAGAATTTGCCAGGTATCGAGACGATTGATTCATTTAAGGCTCGCACCGTGTCGTTGTAGTACTGGCGAGCAAAACCAACCTTGTTTTCAGTGCCAGAAAGCTCTTCTTGTAGCGACAAGAAGTTTGCCGAAGCCTTAAGGTCTGGATAGGCCTCGGCCACGGCCAGAAGTCCTCGCAACGCTTGGGTGAGCATGCCATCTGCTTCGGCAACTGCGGCCACGCCTTGAGCTGCAGTGGCCTGAGCTCGCGCTTGAACCACTTTCTCAAAAGTTTCTTTTTCGTGTGAGGCATAACCCTTGACGGTTTCTACCAAGTTAGGGATCAAGTCGCCTCGGCGTTGGAGCTGTACCTCAATCTGGGCAAAGCCTTCATCTACCGCAACATTTAGTCGAACCAATTTGTTGTACTGAACAATGCCGATAACAACGAGCAGTGCAACGACACCAAGGATTACATAAATACCAGTCATGGCTTTAGATTACCCCGACAACCGTTGAATCAAACCTAAGAAATCGAATTGGTTCTCGGAGGGCGCAGCTGAACTTTAGAGTTAGACCAGACTGGCGCGATGTTCTTCGTCATGAGTCAAAATCTGAATAACCAGACCTGAAACGTCGATATGTCCGAATGTGTCATGTTCTGCGGTAGCAGCCCACTGCTCTGGGGTCAGATCTTTGACAACAGAAAGCAGTTGAGTGCGAACTGACATCGCAAGCGCCGAGGCTTCGGACAACGACATTTCACTAAATTGGTCATATGTGGCAGTTGCATCTGGTTCCCACCACGTAAAACTAGGAGGTTTCTCCCCAGCTTCCAAGGCCTGACACATCTGAGCGATTCTTGGCATCCAAACTTGCTCATCTACCTGGGAAACATGTCCAAGAACGACTTGGGCTGGCCACTCGCCTGGAATAACTAAGTGACTCTGTTTCTCTTGTGCGGATTGGGCAGATTGAATCATCCGGTCAATGGACATAACTAGTTCAACCATTAGTACTGCTGGAGGATTAGCCACGAACTAAGTCTGCCCCATTAAACGTGTAAATTTCTAGTTCGGAAGCTGAGTTTGTTCACATTCTGGTTTACTCAAAATCGCTACGAAAACTTCTTTCTCAGCCTCAGTTACATAAAGCAACCATTTCGCCTTCACAGCAACTTGAGTGGCTATGAAAGCACATCGACCGGGTTTAAATGGTGGTAACCAGGACGCTGCATTCGAATCGCTCTTTTGTTGATTCAAGGATGCAATCGTTACTCGGAGATTCAAGGGATCGTTTGCAAACTCAACGCGCATCTGATCAGTCCACTGGTCTGCACCCATTTGCCAGGCATTCTTGAGTGAAACCACATGATCAATTTGAGCCCCGCTGGGTGCTTCGGCAAAGGTGTAGCTTTCGTTGGAATACGGATCTATCCAGGTACCGCCGATGACTTTACAGTTCCCCGTTCCCGATTTCAGAACTACGGTTGCAAAGTCGCGCTGCAAAATGTCATTGCGGGTATCGCAGCCATTTCGATCCACATCTTTCCAGGCTGATCCAAAAGCTTCACGGCTGTAATCCGAGTCAGGAGCCCTACCTCTGACTGGCAACGCTTGGGCAACTGAAAGTGCTTGCGAGGCTACTTGCGCTTGGCTCGATGGCGTAACAACGGGTGCTGGTTGCGTTACTTGTTCGCTGGGTGATGTCTGCGGCATCGGCGAATCTGACGGCAGTACTTGTGGCGCTGGCTTACTTACAGATGATTGGTTTGAGTCTGGATTTCCGCCGTTGTCGCATGAGCTAAATAGCCAAGCGAGAATTAGTAGCGCTACGACTGGATATGACTTTTTCACCAGACAATCACCGACTTACCATTTCTCATCAAGATCTCATTTACTTGAGTGAATGGTTTAGAACCTAGAAAACCTCGGCTGGCACTCAATGGACTTGGATGCGCTGAACTTACGATCGAGTTCGGATCAAACAGCTCACCAAACTTTTTTGCGTGATTGCCAAAGAGCAGACCTACTACCAGCGGATTTACCTCAACAACATGTGCGATCATGGCGCGAATAACTGTTTCCCAAGGCCAGCTTGAATGTGCAGCCCGGATTCCAGACTCAGTGGTCAGTGAAGTGTTTAGCAATAGAACGCCCTGCTCCACCCAAGCTCCTAATGACGCGTCAGCCGTTGAGGTCGATCCGGTGTCTGCTGCAACTTCTTTGAAGATGTTTCGCAAGGAGCCAGGCAGTGGTTTTGTTTGGCTAGGTACCGCGAATGCTAGACCAATTGCGTGACTAGGTGTTGGGTATGGATCCTGACCAATGACAACTACTGATACATCAACTGGAGAGATTTTCAGAGCAGCGAAAATGTTTTCGAAACTCGGCACAACTTCGATCGAATCTTTAACGCACTGCATTAACTGCACGTCGATTTGATCAATACTTGACCGACAACTCGCGAGACAACCCTGCCACGAAGCTGGGATAGAACTCCACAAGGTTGCAGCCATAAGTTAAACCAGGCTTGGAACCCATTCACCTGCTTGCGCCACGAGGGTGCGCAATGTTTCGACGCCAGCTGGTTCTAGTTCTGCCAGTGGTCCACGCGTTGACGAGCACGGCACCCCAAGAAGCCCCATTAGAGCTTTTGTCTTAGCTATGTATCTGCCCGATTCAATGTGCTCAAGCAATGGAAGGACTGCAGCATGAGCCTGCGCTCTAGTTGCCGGATCAAGAATTCCAAAGTGAGCCTTGGGTAGCGCATTTGCCATGCCACCAATCCAGCTTGTTGCACCAGCATTAAAGAATGATGGGCTATCTGCATCAGCGCCACAAACAATTTCGATTCTGCCTGAATAACGCTGGTTTAGCATAGGAATTCGATCTAGATCTCCGGATGCTTCCTTAATTCCAATTACAAGAGGATTATCTGCAAGTAGATCTAGGGTTTCCTGATCAAACGGAACGCCAGTGCGAGCTGGGTAGTCATAAAGCACAGTAGGTAACTTTGCTGCCGCAACTACAACTGTCACATGGTTTGCAAGTTCAGTTGGAGTTGGTAAAACGTATGCCGGAGCCGCAACCATCAGGCCGTCGCACTTTAGTTCTAGCGCGAGTTGGGCCTGCTTGATGGCTTCCTTTGTTGACATGCCGCCAACACCCGCCAAGACTGGAACTCGACCATGTACCTGCTTGACGATGGTGTCAATAACAGTTTGTCGCTCTTCAAAGTTCAAAGCGTAGGCCTCGCCTGTCGTACCAGCGGCAACGATTCCGGAAATGCCATTGGCAATCATCACTTCTGCGATGTGCGCGATTGATTTGGTATCAACTACTCCATTGCTATCAAAAGGTGTAACTAACGGAACGTGAACGCCGCTGAGATCCATGGTCTCTCCTTGTTTAAACTCTTAACCTTGTACTCTGAATTGTGCAGTCTCCAATCTATCCGCAACCTGGCACGGTTTCGGAACACCCTCACATTCGGACATTTCATGCCCGGCACGGACGGATGTCGGCAAGTCGGGAACGAACCCTGCGAGAACTGCTACCAAATTTTGAGATTTCTGGTCTAGAACGCCCAATCGATCTAGCTAAAGTTTTCAATCGAGAAATGGTAATTGTGGACTTTGGTTCCGGAATGGGCCTTCATGCGCTGTCCCTGGCGGCTTCTTCACCAGATGTTGGTGTGCTAGCCATTGATGTGCATACTGTCGGATTACTAGCAATCGCTGAAACGGCCACAGAACAAGAATTGACCAACCTTCGAACACATCATGGTGACGGCATTGATGTTTTCACGGATTGGTTGAAATCTGAATCGATAACTGAAGTGCATGTTCTGTTTCCAGATCCATGGCCGAAAGCTAGACACCATAAACGTCGTCTAATTAGCCAACTATTTTTGGACCAAGTTTTTGCGTTGCTCAAGCCTGGTGGTCGACTAGTTTTTGTCACAGATGATGAATCATATTTCGAATCTGCTTCAGCAGCTATCACAGCTCATAAGTATCAAGTTGTTGAAGGTGATTGGGATGTTCCTATGACTACTTATCATCAGCGAGCTGTGCGACTAGGTCATAAGATTTCGCAACTAAGTGGCTACAAGAGCTAAGACTTTGCGAGAACACCTTCGATAGCGTGCAAAATGTCATTCCAATTAGAAGCAAAGCCTGGATGCAAATCAAGTTCGGATACTTTAGAAAACTCAATCCACTCAGCTAGTTCGGCTTCTTCATTAACTTGAAATGAAATGTCGCGGGAAGTGATCGCAATTACGGTGTGATAGCTCCAGTCATCGTGATCTGCCCAAATATTGTCGTGCACAACCTCAACTAAATCAGGGTGGATCGCCAGCTCTTCTGACATTTCCCTAAGCGCAGATTCGATTGGAGTTTCATGTGAGTCTCGGGCGCCGCCAGGAATTCCCCACACTCGCCCGCCATGTGTCCATTCCGCACGAAGTTGCATCAAGATTGAACGGGTTTCTGGATTCATAAGTACAACACCAGCAGCGCCAAACTTACCCCAGTGTCGGGAGCCGCACTGGCAATCAACCCAGCCGTCACCATCACGTTCCGCCATGTAAAACTTAAATCCTTAAGAAAGTGCGCCGGCGTGAGCCAGAGCTAGTTGAACTAATAAGTCTTGACCACCGGTCATCTCGGCGCGCACGTTCTGGGAAATTGCTTCAGCAGGTGTGAGCCAAACTAAATCCAGCGCATCCTGACTTGGGGCACAGTCACCTTTAACGGGTACTACATAGACCAATGAGACTGCATGTTGACGTGGATCATGGAACCCAGATACATCTGGATCAGGAAAGTACTCAGCAACTGTGAATGGTGCTGGATTAGTTGGAATCTGTGGCAGTGCTACCCCACCAAGATCCTTTTCGATGTGACGTAATAGTGCATCTCGAATTCGCTCACCGTATAAGACTCGGCCAGAAATGACGGCTCTGCTTATTGAACCGTCTGGGCGGCCACGTAACAACAATCCGATTTTCGTAACTCGACCAGCATCGTCAACACGTACAGGGATGGCATCCACATAAACAATTGGCAAACGCTCGCGAATTTGCTCGAGGTCCTCTGCGGTTAACCAAGCAGATTGCACATCGGTAAGGTCAGTCACGTCTTCATTATGTCAATGCTCGTGCCTTAATGCCCAGTTATTCGAATTACCCCTTGGCTCTGCGCCCACGACTCGGCTGCTTGCCTTGGGCGTGCCATCTTTGGTCCCCGTATTCAACATCTAGTGCAATTCCAAAAGCCTCTGACATCAGAGAGCTAGTTACGACATCAGAAATTAAGCCTCGGGCCGAAACTTGGCCAGACTTTAGCAACAAGGCATGCGTGAAATTGGGTGGAATCTCTTCAACGTGGTGAGTGACTAAAACCAAACTTGGAGAATTTTCATCCCCGGCCAATTGCGCAAGTCGCGAAACTAAATCCTCTCGTCCGCCTACATCAAGACCAGCAGCTGGTTCATCCAGAATTAAGAGTTCCGGATCACACATCAAAGCTCTTGCGATCTGAACTCGTTTTCGCTCACCTTCGGACAAATTCCCAATTCTTCTGCTTGCAAAGTTTGTCAATCCCCAATCTGCCATTAATGCATGCGCGCGATCGCGATCTACTTGTTCATATCGCTCTCGCCAGCGACCGGAGATTCCGTACGCGGATGTAAGAATGCTGTCGAGCACAGTTTCCTGTGGCGGCAGAAGCGCAACAACTGCGGCACTGGATATTCCAACAAGTGTTCTTAGTTCTCGGACATCAGTTCGACCTAATTCATAACCCAGAACTTTTGCAGCACCTGTTGTTGGATGCATGAATCCAGAGCAAATCTGCATTAAGGAAGTTTTACCTGCACCGTTTGATCCCATAACAACCCAGCGCTCACCGGGTGTAACTTGCCAGGTGACATGACTTAGGATCTCTGTTGATCCACGTCGGACTGTGACGTCTTGTAAGTCCAGAATCTCTAGCACACGAGTAATCTACCTCTAGAGCAAAAGTTAAAGATGAGTAACCCTTAAACCTGTCAGCCACACAACGGTAAGGAATCCAGATGTCACCTGAGCACGCGTTCCCGCCAGCCGTGCTGCTTGGGCTTTGGTTGAATGCGGCGCAAATTGGATCGGTTTCCCAGACGGATGCTGCGAATGCTCTAGAGGCGATAACAGAGCAAGTCGATGTCCAAATGGTCAGTAACTCCGTTGGAATCGATTCCTCTTGGCTTGATTTAGTGCGAACTGTAGCGTCAGCCGCAGAGCCAGTAGCTGTTGGTCTCCCGGTTCCCGGTGATCCGGCAGGAGTTCCAGTTGGGGTTCTCGCCACTATCTCGCTGGATTCAGGTGTGGTAGCAATCAACCGAACCCAGGTTTTGTGCCGGGACTCTAATGATGTGTGGAAACTCGTGACCGAGACCAACAATGTTTTGCACTACGACTTGAGCCAAGCTCGACGTAGCCTCAAGGAGCAAATTTCGGAATCTGCAAATCAGCTGGCGGCTAGTGACTTAGTCGGTGATGAAACTAAAATTCTTGCTGCGCTCGAATCATTTCGAACCCTCCACATACCGCCACATATTTCAAAGCGGAGTACAGAAGCACTTGAACTTGCCGCTCGGATCATAATTATCGCGCAAGGAGCAATTGCAAATACAAGTGCTTTGCATAGTCCAAGTACTGATCGACGTAGATTACAAACTCTGGAACAATTGATTACTGTAGCTAGAACGGTTTTGCAATCAGTTGTAACGACCTAGAGAATTATGGTCCACCTTGACTGTGGACTCCGCCATCTACGTGAATAATCTCGCCTGTTGTAGCTGGGAACCAATCTGAAAACATTGCGACACAAGCTTTAGCTGTCGGAACTGGATCAGAAGTATCCCACCCGATAGGTGCGCGGCGTTGCCACATCGGACCAAACTCATCAAAGCCAGGAATTCCCTTAGCTGCTGTTGTGTACAACGGACCAGCTGCAATTAAGTTAACTCGAACATTCTTTGGTCCCAGATCACGAGCCAAGTAGCGGCAAGTTGATTCAAGGGCTGCCTTCGATACACCCATCCAGTCATAGAACGGCCATGTAACGGTTGCATCAAAATCCAGACCAAGTAGCTGGCCACCGCGTTCTTGCATAAGCGGAAGCGTTGCCATGCCTAGTGACTTCAAAGAGAAAGCGGAAATTTCGACTGCAACCTTTACGTCATCCCATTCAGTGTTTAGGAAGTTACCGCCAAGGGCTGCCTCTGGGGCAAATGCGATTGAGTGCAATACTCCGTCTAAGTAAGGAACGTGTTCAGAAACTGCCCCAGCCAGGTTAGCCAGATCCTCTTTGTTGGTGACATCAAGCTGCACGATAGGTGCTTCGTTAGGCAATCGACCAGCAATTCTTTTGGTTAAACCTGCTGCTCGGCCAAAAGATGTTAAGACGACAGTCGCGCCTTGCTCTTGCGCCAATCGGGCAACGTGAAATGCGATTGATGAATCCGTTAGGACGCCAGTGATCAATAAGTTCTTGCCTTCAAGGATTCCCATAGTGCTCTAGTGTCCCATACCTAAGCCGCCATCAACGGGAATGACTGAGCCCGTAATGTATGTTGCTTCCGGAGATGCCAGGAAGGCAACCGCATCGGCAACCTCGGCAGAGGTGCCATATCGTCCAAGTGGGATGTTGCCAACAATCTGAGTTTTGCGTTCCTCTGATAGCACTGCTGTCATATCAGTGTCGATAAATCCAGGAGCCACCACGTTGATGGTGACACCACGAGATCCGATTTCACGTGCCAGCGAGCGAGCGGCACCTACTAAACCAGATTTAGATGCTGCATAGTTAACTTGTCCGGCCGATCCCATGAGGGCAACCACGCTAGATACAAAAATTATTCGTCCCGATCTTGCTTGAGTCATTGACCGAGTAGCGCGACGAGCCACTCTAATAGCGCCAAACAGGTTGGTGTTGAGAACGTCATCGATGTCTTCATCAGCCATGCGGACCAGCAACTTGTCCTTGGTAATTCCCGCGTTGGCAACGGCTACTTCAACCGGCCCGAAATCTTCTTCGATTTTGGCGAAGGCAGCATCTACGCTCTCAGTACTAGTAACGTCGCATTGCACGACATTAAGTCCAGTGATTGGATCGCCACTGCGACTAGTCACAACAACTACATCGCCCAAAGCTTCGAATTTTCGAGCAATGGAAAGTCCAATTCCGCGGTTTCCACCTGTTACCAACACAACTCTTGACATGTATAAAGGCTACCGCCTAGGCCCATAATCTATGGCTAGGGTTAAGGAACCTAGAAAGTAAGCGTAAATGATACAAATTCCGAATACACCAACACCTGAGTTGCTTTCCTCGGCAGCTCTTGAGGCGGCCGCAATTAATGGAGCAACTGTCGCCCAGTTTCGACTTGCAAAACACGACATGCGCGGAGTTTCGCTGCGCGACGGTGAGGTAGAGAACATTGGTTCGGAATCCAACGTTGCGCTTAGTGTTCGGGTAGTTCATTCGGGTGCCTGGGGTTTCGCGGCTACCACCGAACTCACCATTGAAAGTGCGGTTAACACAGCGTTAAGAGCTATCCAAGTGGCCAAGATCAGTGCTCAAGTGGCAGCTGACGAAGTAATACTGGCAAATGAACCAATTCACGGAAAGCAGTCTTGGACTCTGCCAATCGAAATAGATGCCTTCGAAAAAACTGATTCTGAAATCATCGAGTTTTTGCAGAACTGGAATCACAAAATCTCTGGCTCATCCATAGTGAGTCACATAGAAAGCAACATTGGAATGGGTCGCGACCAAACTTTCTATTCAGATTTGCTTGGTAACGAGATTTCGCAACAGCGTGATCGAATCTCTGCGGCCTTAACTGCGATACATGTAAGTGACTCTGGTTTCGAGGACATGCGCACGTGTGCTCCGCCAGCTGGACGCGGGTGGGAGTACCTAACTGGCACTGGCTGGGACTGGGAATCTGAAATAGCGCGGATTCCGGAGTACTTGGATGAAAAAGTTAAATCGCCTTCGGTTACACCAGGTGCTTGGGATCTCGTGATCGATCCAACTAATCTTTGGCTGACTATTCACGAGTCCATAGGTCATGCCACAGAACTGGATCGAGCTTTAGGTTACGAAGCAAACTACGCTGGAACGTCGTTTGCAACTATCGATAAGTTGGGCAGTTTCAAGTATGGCTCCCCCATCATGAATGTAACTGGGGACCGCACTTCAGACCATGGACTTTCAACCGTCGGCTATGACGACGAAGGCGTGGCAGCCCAAAAATGGGATTTGATCAAGGACGGAATCTTGGTCGGGTATCAAACGGATCGCTCAATCGCTAGCAAGATCAAGATGGACCGATCCAACGGGTGTGCATTTGCCGATTCTGCGCTGCACTCACCAATCCAAAGAATGCCTAACGTTTCACTTCAACCTGGAGCTGAGGATCTGACTACTAAAGATTTGATTTCAAACGTCGAGTCAGGAATCTACATTGTTGGCGACAAGTCTTGGTCAATAGATATGCAGCGCTTCAATTTTCAGTTCACTGGACAGAGGTTCCACGAAATCAAGAACGGTGAGATTGTTGGTCAACTTAAAGATGTGGCTTACCAATCTAAGACACCAGACTTTTGGGCTTCGTTGAGACAGCTAGGCGGATCAAGTACATATCTACTAGGTGGTGCCCTCAATTGCGGCAAAGGTCAACCTGGTCAGGTTGCTCCGGTAAGTCACGGTTGTCCATCAGCCACATTTACCAAAATCAACGTTCTGAATACTCGAGATGAGAGTGCGAAATGAGCGAGATTTCATTACCGGATGCCGTTGAAGTTGCATTGGAATTACTTGGTAAAGATGGTGGCGTAGTAATAGGTGGAAACAGCGCAACCAACAACTTACGGTGGGCTAATTCTGCGTTAACAACCAATGGCGACTCGATTGATCAAACCCTGTCTATTTCCGCATTCGTTTCCATGTCTGGCGGCGTTGCCACTGGGATGTCGAGTGGACAAATCCGCGGTCGAGATGATGTCGAAGCCCTA
>JALRCB010000019.1 GCA_023257525.1 Candidatus Nanopelagicales bacterium | reverse complement strand
GGTATCGCCGTTGGTATGGCGACAAACATTCCACCGCATAACCTCACTGAGGTAGCTGCTGGCGTGCAGTGGGCGCTAGATCATCCAGACGCAACGCGCGAAGAATTACTTGAAGCTTTGATGGAACGGATTACCGGACCAGATTTCCCAACCGGTGGACAGATTGTTGGACGCCGCGGTATCCAAGATGCGTATCGCACTGGTCGTGGTTCTGTCACGATGCGAGCCGTCACTGAAATCACTGAAGACAAGCGTGGCCGCACGATCATTGCGATTACGCAATTGCCTTACCAAGTTAATCCGGACAACTTACTTGAACGAATTGCCGAACTAGTTGAGCAAGGCAAGGTTGGCGGCATCGCTGACTTGGTTGATGAAAGCTCATCACGTACCGGTATGCGAATCGTTGTAGTTCTTAAGCGCGACGCAGTGCCAAAGGTTGTTTTAAACAACTTGTTCAAGTACACCCAGCTGCAAGATAACTTCGGTGCAAACATGTTGGCACTTGTTGATGGCGTGCCTCGCACCCTGACACTTGATGCGTTTGTAACTAACTGGATTGAACATCAAGTCGAAGTTATTCAGCGTCGCACTTCTTACCGCTTGCGAATTGCTGAAGAGCGCGTACATATTTTGATCGGCCTACTAAAGGCAATCGATCGCATCGATGAAGTTATTGCATTAATTCGTGCATCAGAGTCAGCTTCGGTTGCCCAAGCTGGCTTGATGAAACTTCTTGACATAGATGAAATTCAAGCCCAAGCAATTCTTGACATGCAGCTTCGTAAGCTTGCCGCTCTTGAGCGCAATGAATTGCAAACTCAGCACGACAAGTTAATGGCTGAGATCGCCGACTACAAAGATATTTTGTCGAACCTAACTCGCCAGCGCAGCATTGTGAGCGAAGAGCTTGCTGAAATCGTTAACAAGTTCGGTGACGAGCGTCGCACCACAATCGTGGCTGATGAAAATGATGTAACTCACGAAGACTTGATTGCAGTGGAACCAATCGTGGTAACACTTTCGGCTGATGGTTACATAAAGCGCACTAAAGCTGCGCTTTATCGATCCCAAAAGCGCGGTGGCCGTGGCGTTAAGGGTGCGGCACTTAAGCAAGATGACGTGGTTACAAACTTCTTCGTAACGACAACTCATCACTGGATTTTGTTCTTTACAAACCGGGGCCGAGTGTTCCGAGTCAAGGCTTACGAACTAACTGACACCGGTCGTGATGCCCGCGGACAGCACGTCGCTAATTTGCTTTCACTAGCTCCAGAGGAGCAAGTAGTTGAAGTCCAAGACTTGCGCGACTATAGCCAGGCCAAGTACTTAGTACTTGCAACTCGTAATGGTGTCATCAAGAAGTCGCGCCTTACGGATTACGATTCCTCACGTAGCACCGGTTTGGTCGCAATCACACTTCGCGATGAAGACGATGTAGTTTCAGCTCAACTTGTAAACGACGAAGATGACTTACTTTTGGTTTCCAAAATGGGTTACTCAGTCCGCTGTCATGCTGACGATGCAACTTTGCGCCCAATGGGCCGAACTGCCGGCGGTGTAATCGGAATTAGATTCAAAACCGATGACGACTACTTGTTAAAGATGGAAGTTGCAACGCCAGAATCATTCGTCGTAACAGTCACCGAAGGTGGTTGGGCTAAGCGAACTTCAATCGAAGAGTGGAACGCAAAGGGTCGTGGCACTCAAGGTGTTCGCGCTATGCGACTAGTCGAGAAACGCGGCGGCTTAGCTGGCGCTTTGATCTGTGCAGCGGATGACGAAATCTTTGCGATCGCAAGTAACGGTGTTGTAATCCGAACTCGCGTTGATGAAATTCGGGCAGCTGGACGCGACACCATGGGCGTTTCCTTCATGAAGGTTGGAGACGACGATCAAGTTGTTGCCGTAGCTCGTAGCAGCGCAGCCTCAATGGCCGCCTTGGAAAGTGTTGAAGTGACCGAGGAAGCCACAACTGTTGAATCCGAAGATGTGAATGTTGAAGTTGCCAACGACGGGGAAGAGGCATAAATGTCAGATATCGACATTGATCTAAACGACGATCAACCGACTAAGCGAAATTTCTTCAAGAACCCTTTGAAGTCATCTGAGCAATCGGTTGCACCTACAACACCCGCTGCGACCCAGGCTCCGGCTCGACAAGTCACGCTGCATTTAACTCACATCGATCCATGGTCAGCTGCAAAACGAGCCTTTGTGTTGGGCGTACTAATTGCTGGTGTGCTAATAGTGGCCACTGTTGTGCTCTGGATGGTGCTCTCAGCCGCTGGAGTCTTCGAAGCCGTTTCAAGTCTTTGGAGTGACGCGTCAGGTAACACCGGTGCTGGAATCAGTTTCTTGTCACTAGGGCGGTTGCTTGGTTTGGCGATGGTAATTTCAGCAATTGAAATTGTGCTTTTGAGCGTACTTTCCACGCTTTTTGCAGTCCTTTACAACTTAAGCGTTGGCTTCACAGGTGGCGTCGAATACACCTTCACCGATCGAGGCTAATTCGTCATTTTGGGTGAATGCCCGCTTTGAGGTAACCTCTTAACTCGTGCCTAGAAATAGGCACAAATAGTAAGAACTTTAAGAAATGCAAGAAATCAGGGCCCATAGCTCAGCTTGGTTAGAGCGCTTCGCTGATAACGAAGAGGTCGGTGGTTCAAGTCCACCTGGGCCCACGCAAGGTTTGGAAAATCTAGCAGGATGGGAAGCGTAATGAAAAAACTATTGTCACTAGCATTGCTAGCAGTTGCTGGTTACGTGATCTACCAACAGGCAGAAAACAGCAAAGCCGAGCAAGAATTGTGGACACAGGCTACTTCAGAGTAGATTTTGTTTTACGGTTTTACCGCCGGGGAATTAGCTCAATTGGTAGAGCACTGCCTTTGCAAGGCAGGGGTTAGGGGTTCGAGTCCCCTATTCTCCACAGTTAAGCGGAGGTAGTTTTGCTACCTCCGCTTTTGTTTTGAAAAAGGCTTCCCAAGAACTACTTGAAAAACATTTGAAAGAAACATCATGAATGATCTGCGTAACGCATCACCACAGGTGAAGCGCTTTCTTGTGGGCGCACTTCTTAATTCACTGGGTGGAGGATTAACTCTTCCAGTTTTGGTAATTTACTTAAACCAAGTTCGGGGAATCTCGCTAGCTGCTGCTTCACTTGTATTGTCTTGGATGGCAATCACCGGGCTGGTTTACTCTCCGATCATCGGTCACTTAGTAGATAAGTTTGGCCCACGCCGAATTATGTTGGTCGCAATTTTAATTGAGGCCACCGCGACGCTGCTTTGGGTTTTTGTGACTGACTTGCGTAGCGCACTGCTGGTCGGTGCAATTGCCTCACTCGGTCATTCCGCAATCTGGCCACCTCAAACCACAATGATGGCGCGAATGGTTAGCGAAGATTTCCGACCTAAGTTTTTTGGTTTGCAATTCATGATGCTTAATTTGGGTTTGGGCTTGGGTGGAGTTTTCAGCTCACTCATTGTCAACGTAGATGATCCATCTAGCTTCACCAGACTTTACGTAATTGACTCAATTACGTTTTTGATCTATTTCGGATTCATTCTTTCGTTACGCGGTGTCGGTGGTCGGATTGCAAAAACGCAAGAAGAAATTCAAAACGATGGCGGCTACCGACAAATTATTGCCGACCATAAGTTCATGCGCTTAACTTTGGCAAAACTGCTCATGATCACATTTGGTTATGCGTCGTTAGATGCTGGACTTCCTGCGCTACTAACTTTGTTTGGTGATTTGTCAGTGAAGGCACTTGGCCCCATTTGGGCCGTGAATACCGGAGTAATTGTTCTGGGACAACTTTTTGTGATTAATCGACTTGAAGGCCGAAGTCGAATTCGTTTGTTGTCATTAGTTTCATTTATCTGGACAATAGCTTGGTTGTTGATTGGATTTAGCGTTTCCTTGGATCCAACGGCAACATTCATTTTGGCGGCCATTGGGATTGGAATTTTTGCGCTGGGTGAAATGATTTGGTCATCAGTTGGGCCAACATTGACAAACGAGTTAGCTCCTGAACATTTGCGTGGCCGATACAACTCGGTAGACGGATTGGTGTGGGTTTTTGCTGGCGCAGCAGGTCCAGCGATCTCGGGAATCATGTTGCAATTCGAATTAGTGGTGGCCTGGATTGGATTAATTGTTTTGGGACAGATTTTTGGTGGCCTATTCGTACTTAAACTGCGCAGAGTTCTTACGCCGGCCCAAGATGGACGATTAACGGTTTAGAAAAATAGTTTGCAAATACTTTTTGCACACAGGCTCAAATCCCCAAAATGCCTGATAAATGGGGATATCCACAGGCAAAACTAGGCTGTCCACACAGGATATCCCCAGCTAAATACCCATTGTTTCGTGGGTTTTCCCCAATTTGTCCACTTAGTTATCCACAGGGGTCATTGTTTATGTCAGTCCTGACCCATACAGTCAATAACACCTGGTCATTACCAGTGGAAAAGGCACTTGGCTGTAACCAAGTGCGAAAAGGTGGATTACATGAGCGTCGCGGAATTTCCCCGCAGTTACGAAGAAGATGGCGCATTAGTTCCACCTCAGGACATCGTCGCTGAACAATCAGTTCTTGGCGCGATGCTGCTCAGTAAAGACGCAATCGCTGATGTCATCGAAAGCTTGCGCGAAGTTGATTTTTACAAACCAGCGCACGCGACAATTTACGGCGCGATCCTAGACATTTATGGCCGCGGTGAACCAGCCGATGCAATTACAGTTGCGAACTATTTGAGCAAGTCTGGCGCGCTTGGAAATGTTGGCGGCGCGGGTTACCTTCATACTTTGGTTGCAAGTGTTCCAACAGCAGCTAACGGTTCTTACTACGCACGCATTGTTACTGAGCGTGCAATTTTGCGACGACTAGTTGACGCTGGAACCAAGATTGCCCAAATGGGTTACGCCGGTGATGCTGAAGTAGATCAGCTAGTTGATCGCGCGCAAGCCGAAGTGTATGACGTTACTGGTCGCAGAACATCTGAAGACTATGCACCACTTTCTGAAATCATGCCGCAGACTTTGTCAGAGATCGAAGCTATCGAAGGACGTGGCGGACAGCTAGTTGGCGTACCAACTGGATTCCAACAACTTGATGACATCACGCATGGTCTTCACGCTGGACAATTAATTATTGTTGCGGCGCGACCTGCAATTGGTAAATCAACTTTAGGTTTAGACCTAGCGCGCTCTGCAAGCATCAAACACAATTTAACTTCTGCAATTTTCTCACTTGAAATGAGTCGCAACGAAATTGTAATGCGCCTGCTTTCGGCTGAAGCACAAGTAGGTTTGAATCACATGCGCGCAGGAACTTTAAGTGACGCTGACTGGGGCAGACTTGCAAACAAAATGGGACAAGTTAACGATGCACCTTTGTTCATCGATGACTCACCAAACATGACAATGATGGAAATCCGCGCAAAAGCTCGTCGCCTAAAGCAACGGTTTGATTTAAAACTTCTCATCATTGATTACTTGCAACTTATGTCGTCAGGACGAAAAGTAGAAAGCCGCCAAGTTGAAGTTTCAGAATTCTCTCGCTCATTGAAACTTCTTGCCAAGGAATTAGAAATTCCAGTCATCGCAATCAGCCAGTTGAACCGTGGACCAGAACAGCGCCAAGATAAGCGACCAATGCTCTCTGACTTGCGCGAATCTGGATCTCTTGAGCAGGATGCGGATATGGTTGTTCTGCTTCATCGCGAGGATGTTTACGAACGTGAATCCCCACGCGCAGGTGAAGCTGACTTCATTTTGGCAAAGCACCGCAACGGACCTACCGGAACGGTTACTGTTGCATTCCAAGGCCATTACAGCCGTTTTGTTGACATGGCTACATCGTAAGTTTTCCATTTCTGAAAGAAGCGGATCATGACTAACAGATCAACTCAAATAGATCGCGTCAATTTAGCTTCACTGCTTGAGCGCGAGCGTAAAACTTATCGAGAGATCCACCCAAAGTCATTGGCGCTTTATAAAGATGCGAAGAATTTATTCGGTGGCGTACCAATGCCATGGATGAATAAGTGGGTTGGTGGCTTCCCGCTCTACATGCAGGCGGCAAAGGGAAACATCATCACAGATGTTGACGGCCACGAATACATTGACTTCGCACTTGGCGACACCGCAGCCATGACTGGTCATTCACCAGATGCCAGCGTTAAAGCAATCATTGATCGAATGCAAGACCTAGGTGGCATAACAACCATGATGCCTACTGAGGACGCCCAGTGGGTTGGCGCCGAACTAACACGACGTTTTAAAGTTCCGCTTTGGTCATTTACAGTTTCTGCAACGGACTCGAATAGATGGGCGATTCGACTGGCACGGTTAGCAACCGGCAAAAGCAAGATATTGGTTTTTTCATATTGCTATCACGGTTCAGTAGATGAAACTTTTGGTGTTTTAGATTCAAGTGGCAACACCGTTTCAAGACCTGGCAATGTTGCTCCGCCAGTACCAATCGACCAAACAACTCGCGTTGTTGAATTCAACGACTTACCTGGACTAGAAGCTGCCTTAAAGCATGGTGATGTAGCGGCAATTTTGACTGAGCCAGCGCTGACAAATATCGGAATCGTTTTGCCAGAACCTGGCTACCTCGAGGGCATGCGCGAGCTGGCGACAAAGTACGGCGCGCTTTTAATGATCGATGAAACGCACACCATCTCGGCTGGTTATGGCGGTATGACATTACGCGACAAGTTAGATCCAGATATCTTTATCATCGGAAAGAGCATCGGCGCTGGAATTCCATCAGGAGCTTACGGCTTTAAGCAAGAAGTTGTTGATCTGATTAATTCCCACACCGAAGCAGACCTACTAGATGTTGGTGGCATCGGTGGAACTCTTGCTGGAAACGCATTGTCTTTAGCTGCGATGCGAGCAACACTTGGCGAAGTTTTAACGGAACAAGCATTTGAACACATGATTGCACTTGCGACTAGATACACAGATCAAGTGAATGCAGCGTTAGATGAATACGGAGTGCCGTGGTCGATTTCACAACTTGGTGCACGCGCTGAATACCGCTTCACATACCCGGCGCCAAAAACTGGAACCGAAGCAATGCATGCGGGCGATGACGAACTAGATGAATTCATGCACCTCTTTATGTCTAATAGAGGAGTCTTGATGACGCCATTTCACAACATGGCATTGATGTGTCCAACAACAACGCAAGAACAAGTTGATCGTCACGGCTCGCTATTTGCACAAGCAATGGCAGAGCTAACCAAAACTTGATTTTTCGCTGAGCGATTTCCACTTAGAATTTCATCATGACCTTACGTCGGCGACTACAACTGTTTATTGCATTTTTCGCAATTACTGTGTTGGCTGTCGCTGGCTGGGAACGATACGTGTATCTAGAGGCGCGAGCCGAGATCAGTGAATCCCTTGCACTTGATATCAGACTTGATGAAGTCGCTGATCAACTTTCGGCAGTTCTTAGCATTTCAATCTTTGTCAGCCTTGTTCTGTTATCTCTAGCTTGGATTTATCTGGAGCGCTGGGTGCTTGCGCCACTTGATGAAATGCGCACCGAGCTGCGCATGGTTGCAAGCGGAACTATTCATCAAGTAATTGAAGTTGCAAACCCACCCGAGATTCAACTTGCAGCAGCAGACGCTGAATCCATGCGTCAAAACTTGGTTAACCAGATTGATTTAGCTCGAGCTGCTTGGCAGGGACTAGAACAAAATGCACCACTAGTTGCCTCAATGCGAAAAGCACTCTCACCAACACTGATCGACACTGAAAAATTTGGTCTTGATGTAGCGGGGCAAACTTTGCCAGCTAGTGGCGCAATCGCAGGGGACTGGTGGGATGTAATCCGAACTCCGCAGGGCACGGCACTTGCGATGGTTGATGTCACAGGCCATGGCCCGGAGGCTGGAGTAGTCGGACTTCAAATTAAGGCGATCATGACTGCAGCGCTTTCTGCCGGATTCACACCAAGTGATGTGATGGAAAGAGTTTCAGCCGGACTTTCAGATGTAGATGCCCTCTTGGCCACAGCAGTAATTTTGGAAATTCCTAACGACATTAGCAAGCCCACAAAGTGGGTTAATGCCGGCCATCCTGCGGGCTACTGGATCGATGCCAATCACTTGATTACAACCCTGAATCCAACTGGACCGATGTTAGGTGGATTTGGCGGCGAGTGGCATAGCCAAGAAATCTTCTTCACTGCTGGAGATCGGATTGTCATAGTGTCTGACGGACTGCTAGAAACTCAAGATGAAAATGGTGAAGAGTTTGGCACCCAAGGCTTAGTGACATCTGTTGTTACCGGAGAGCGAACTGGAGATTCAGCCGAGCTTACAAACTTAATTGTTTCAACGGCCCGCCAAGATTCCGTTACTTGGAACCGCGACGATGTCTCAGTTGTTGTAATTACCCGTAGGCTCGGAGAGTGAGCGAGTCAGTGAACCCACAGCTTCGACCTGAGATGGCCAAGCTGCCAACCTATAAAGCGGGCAAAAAAGTTGCGCCAGTTAATGGCTTAACTGCTTACAAACTTTCCAGCAATGAGGTCGCGCATTCACCTCTACCTAGCGTTGTAGCCGCCATCGTTGATGCAGCCAATGAAATCAACCGCTATCCAGATCCATTTACGACAAATTTGATTCAAGCTCTCTCAGATAAGTTCGCTGTCCCTGCTGAGCAAATCGCAACCGGAACTGGATCGGTTGGCGTATGTCAGCAAATCATCCAATCAGTTGCGGGCGCAGGCGATGAAGTTATTTATGCTTGGCGATCGTTTGAGGCGTACCCGATCATTGCAACAATCGCTGGCGCAGTAAGCGTCCAGGTGCCACTAACAAATAATGGACAACACGATTTAGCGGCAATGTTGAATGCGATCACGTCCAGAACGCGCGCAATTTTTGTTTGTACTCCTAACAACCCAACTGGTGGAATTGTTACCCAACAAGAAATAGATGAATTTCTAGAAAAAGTTCCAGAGAACATCTTGGTAGTTATCGACGAAGCTTACGTTGAGTTCAACCGGGATGAGAATGCAATTGATGGCATCGCCACATTAAAAGCTCATTCAAATGTTGGTGTGCTGCGAACTTTCTCGAAAGCATATGGACTAGCTGGTTTGCGAGTTGGTTACTTCATAGGACCAAAAAATATTGCAGATGCCGTCAGAAAAACCGCTGTGCCATTCGGAGTGTCTAACATTGCGCAAGTCGCTGCAGTTGCCTCACTGGAACACGAAGCTGAATTATTCAAGCGGGTCGAGGAAGTTATCGCTGAGCGAACCTGGTTCGAATCCGAACTTACAAAACTCGGCTTCAAGCTTCCACCTAGCCAAGCCAACTTTGTTTGGATTCCACTTGGCGAGCGCACTGAAGAGTTTGCGCTTAGAAGTGAAGGAATCGCAGTCTCGATTCGACCGTTCCCAGGTGAGGGTGTTCGCATCAGCATTGGCGAGCGCCAAGCGCTAGAGCGAGTTATTGAACTTGCGGGAGAGTTTGTTTTTTAGCAGCTTCGACAGCGACGACTATTGCAACGCTGACAATAACGATGAAGCCACCTATCAAGATGTTGGTTGTAAGCGTCTCACTGAATATCACAATGCCAAGAGCAACTGCAACAACTGGATTCACGTACGCATAAGTTGAAACTAATGTGATTGGCGCATTTTCCAGTAGCCAGGTGTAAACCGTGTATCCGATCAATGAACCAACCGTAACTAGATAAATCCAACCACCCCATGAGCGAGCACTGGCGTCCGCAAAATCTGATATGGATTCCTGATTTATCATTCCGGCAATGAATAATGCCCCAGCAGCGCCAGCCATTTCGTAAGTACTAAGTACTAATGGATTACTTGGAGTTTCCATTCGGGGAGCTATGAACGATCCAAGCGACCAACATAGATTTCCAAACAAGATTATGAACATCCAAAGCGTGACATATTGTCCACCAGAGTCAGGACGCGCAATCGTGTGCCCAGGCAACATGATGATGCCAATTCCAATTAGTCCGCCAACTATTCCAATTAGTGAAGTTAGCTTTGGACGATCGTTATCAAGCGTGCGAAACAGTGCGGTCCAAATTGGCATAGCGGCAACGATTAGAGATGCAACGCCGATCGGAACAACTTTTTCAGCTAGTGCCATAGTTCCCAGCCCTGTTCCAAGCATGAGGATACCCAAGAAAATCGAGCTTGATAATTCTTTACGAGTTAAACGTAATGAGTCCCAGCCATTACGAAGACCAATGAAAACAAAAAGTGCCAAGCTGGCCGCGACGAATCTAAATGACATAGACAACAGCGGCGGCATAGTTTCAATTGTGAAAGCGATACCTATGTAGGTAGTTCCCCAGGCCACATACATAATTCCCAAACCAATTGCGACTTTGGTTTTGATTGAACTACTCACAGGCACACACTATTGCGCCGTGGGAAACTAAATAACTTTGGGTCAAGTTCAGTTAGTCGAAACTAAGCCAGTGCAGATTTAACGGCAGCAGCGACAGCGCCACCATCAGCTCTACCTGAGACCTGTGGCGAAACAATCTTCATAACAGCGCCCATCGCACTCGGGCCAGTAGCTCCACTTGCAGCAACTTCAGCAACAGCGTCAGCAATAATTTTGGCCAGATCTTCATCAGATAATGCAGCTGGAAGGTAGGCCTGAATAATTCCAAGTTCAGCTCGTTCTTTATCTGCAAGCTCTGGACGCTTTGCATCGTCATAAGCGGTAGCAGCTTCTTTGCGCTTCTTAGCTTCCCGGTTCAAAACTGTGATCATGTCTTGGTCGTTAAGTACCCGGGCTTCTTTGCCAGAAACTTCCTCATTTGTAATTGCAGCTAGCACCATCCGCAAAGTGCCAGAGGTTAGTGAATCCTTTGCCTTAATGGCAGCAGTCAGATCCGTGTGTAGTTGCTCTTTGAGGTTTGTCATATCTATACCTTGTCAGACCAAGAGTGAGAATCGAAATTTCTGGCGCAGATTATGGCGTTTTTATTGAAGTTATCTATGGCGAAGGTGAGGCGGATGGAGAAGTCGCTGGTGTTGCTGCCGAAGCTGGGTCAGCAATCACTTGTCCAGTTAGCGGGTCGACAATCTGACCAGTCAACGGATCAAGGACGTAGGTACCAGCCGCAAGTTCAGCCGCATACTTCTTAAGCGCAGATTTAGTTTTGCAAGCGACTAATTCTTCTTCTTCCAGACCAGCACACTTGTCTTTGGTGGCTGTGATCTCATTGCCATATCCACCTGGGTTAATTCCATTAAGCGTGTTTAAGTCCCAAGGTGTTTTTGGTGTTCCTTCAAGAGCACCAATTAGTGAATCTCGCCAAATTGGACCTGGCATTGTGGAGCCGAAAACTTGGGAGTAGTAGCGACCATTAATCGTTACGCCCTTCATTGGATACTTTTGTCCACCGCGAGGATCGCCAACCCAAACTGCAGCAGCCATGTCAGGGGTGTAACCAACAAACCAAACCGCAGCTGAGCTATCAGTGGTTCCGGTTTTTCCAGCAGCTGGTCTACCCAAATCCATTGCCTGTCCAGTACGTCCCTTAACTGGTCCGTCGATAACACCAGCAAGAACAGCGGTGGTGCTGTCTGCTACTTGCAAATCAATAGTGCGTTCACAATCCGCCGATGGCACATTTAAGTTCTTGCCGTAACGATCTTTAACTTCAGTGATTGCTATTGCATTGCAACGAATGCCGTGGGCGGCAAATGTTGCCATGCCAACAGCCATGTCAAGAGTTGTTACGTCAAAGCAACCAAGAGTGAAGCACGGATACTTTTCAAAATCTTCGCCGTT
Organism: Candidatus Nanopelagicales bacterium; assembly: GCA_023257525.1. Taxonomy (GTDB): domain Bacteria; phylum Actinomycetota; class Actinomycetes; order S36-B12; family UBA5976; genus UBA5976. The sequence continues at coordinate 736 of JALRCB010000019.1, read as the reverse complement.
ACCTTGCTTAACGCCAGCTGCTTTAGCAATATCTGGTGGATCACAAAGTCCAAGCTGTTCTTCAAGCCCAACAAAATATGTGTTCACGGAATATGCAGTGCCACTGAGAATATCGAATGCTCCAGAAGCGGTTGAGTTTTGAACTTCGTAAGGCGCAAATTTATCGCCGGTGCCGCACTCAACAAATTCTTCAAACTTCTTTTTCTCAGGTGAGTTGATTACTTTAAATGGATCCCAACCTTGTTTAAACGCAGCTGCAATTGTGAAGGCCTTGAAAGTAGAACCAGCTTGGAAACCAACGCTGCCATTTGCACTTACCGGAGCACCGTAATTAACCGTTGTATAGCCAACACCACTGCGACCCCACCTGCGGTTTTGGGCCATTGCAGTTATCTCGCCTGTTCCAGGGCGAATCATGGTGATCGAGGCAGCTTTGCCACTTGGATCGTCAAATGGAATCCGCTCTTCAACAGCAGTCTGTGACGAAACTTGAGCCTTGCGATCCAAAGTCGTTGTGATGGTTAAACCACCAATGTCTAACAGTCGAGCGCGATCTTCCGGAGTTTCACCAAATACTGGGTCGTTTCTCAAGACCGTCAAAACGTAATCGCAAAAGAATGGTGCAATCGAACTGGTGCAACCATTTGGAAGATCAGCTGGATCCAAATCGTCTTCGACTGAAATTGCTTTTGCGGCATCAGCCTGTTCTTGTGTGATGTAGCCAGTGTTAACCATT
>JALRCB010000199.1 GCA_023257525.1 Candidatus Nanopelagicales bacterium | reverse complement strand
AACTACTGCTGCAGCAAGCGCACCCAAGACATATTGACCATTAACACCGATGTTGAATAGATTCATTTTGAAACCGATAGATACTGCTAATGCACTTAAGAAATAAATTGTCGCCAAGTTAATCACCAACGACATCGCACGTGGTGAAGTTCCGTAATTCCACATTGATGAGAAAACCGTTGAAATGCTGGCACCAATTGCAATCAAGATGACTGCAGTAGCTGCGAGTGAGATAAACAATCCAATTGCTGGCGCAATCAGGCTGGTACCAATTCTGCGAAGATTCATTAGGCTGCCTCTCCTGCACCAGTCATTGCAGTTCCAAGATCTTGTGGAGTCACTGTTGCTGGATCTGCATCCGCGACAAACTTTCCTCGCAGCAAAACTTTGATGTTGTCGCTCAAACCAATTAGTTCATCAAGATCTGCTGACACTAACAAAACTGCTAAACCAGATTGGCGAGCATTGCGAATGTGATCCCAAATTGCAGCTTGTGCGCCCACGTCAACACCACGGGTTGGATGAGCGGCAATAAGAAGTTTTGGTTCGCCGGACATTTCGCGGCCAACAATGAGTTTCTGTTGGTTTCCTCCAGAAAGTGCACTGGCAAGTACGTCGATGCTTGGGGTACGAACGTCGTATTCCTCAACGATTCGCTTAGTGTCTGCCTTGGCACTACGTGGTGTTAGCCAGATACCTTTTGCATTTGGTGACCTAGTTTGGTGTCCCAACATTCGGTTTTCCCAAAGTGGAGCTTCAAGCATTAAAGCTTGGCGATGACGATCTTCAGGAATGAATCCAATGCCAAGATCGCGACGATGCCGGGTTGACTTATTAGTAATGTCTTCGTTTTTAAACTGCACTCGGCCGGTTGCTGATTCAATACCCATCAAGGCATCAAGAATTTCAGCTTGGCCATTGCCTTCGACGCCGGCGATGCCAACAATTTCACCAGCGCGAATCTGGAAGGAAATGTCGTCAACAATTGCTTTGCCACCCTTAGCAAACACTGAAAGGTTTTCGACTTTTAGAACTACTTCATCCTGAATCGTGTCGCCAACAGCTTCTGGAGTTGGTAATTCATTTCCAACCATCATCTCGGCAAGATCGCGAGCTGAAACATTTTGAGTATGAGGGTTAACGCTGCCGACTGTTGTTCCCTGTCGGATCACAGTGATCTCGTCTGCAATGGATAGAACTTCGTCCAGCTTGTGACTAATGAAGATAACAGTTAGACCTTCTTTTTTAAGATCTCGAAGTGTGTTGAAAAGTTCATCGACTTCATGCGGAACCAAAACTGCAGTCGGCTCATCCAAAATCAAAATCTTTGCGCCGCGATACAAAACTTTAAGAATTTCAATTCGTTGTCTATCGCCAACTCCAAGTTCACTGACTAATACATCTGGATCTACCGCCAGACCATTCTCGGCAGCAATTTCAGAAATCTGTTTGCGTGCTTTTGCAAAATCTAAGCGAATGCCATTTTTTGGTTCGCTACCTAAAACAATATTTTCTAAAACTGTGAAGTTGTCGGCCAACATAAAGTGTTGGTGCACCATGCCAATACCTGAATCAATTGCATCGGAAGGCGAGTTGAAAACCAATTCGCTTCCGTTAATCGAAATCGTTCCCTCATCAGCTTTTTGCATT
>JALRCB010000198.1 GCA_023257525.1 Candidatus Nanopelagicales bacterium | reverse complement strand
CGCATTACGGTTCTTGATCAAGGCCAAAAGATTGCTGAAGGAACCCCTGCAGAGATCAAGGCAAACCCACGTGTAATCGAGGCCTACTTAGGCAAGAGCGGATCGGAGGCGAGCAAGTAATGGCGCGTTTAAACACTCCTGCAATGCTCAAGATCAATGACATCACAGTCGGCTATGGCGCAATCACAGCTGTAAAGGGTCTAACTCTTGAAGTTCGTGAAGGCGAAATCGTATCCCTTATCGGTTCCAATGGTGCTGGTAAGTCAACCACTTTGCGTACTGTTAGCGGTCTACTCAAGCCGAAGACTGGAAGTATTGAATTCCTTGGCGAGAAGATTGATGGAATCGCGGGGCACGAAATTGTGGCTAAGGGTATCTGCCATTCACCCGAAGGTCGGCGCATCTTCCCAAAGATGACAGTGGACGAGAATCTTGACCTCGGAGCATTTCTGCGTAAAGACTCCGCAGCGGTCAAGGAAACTCGTGCTCAAGTTCTGGAATTGTTCCCGCGCCTACAGGAGCGAATCAACCAAAAGGCGGGCACTATGTCCGGTGGTGAGCAGCAGATGCTTGCAGTTGGTCGCGCTCTGATGGGTAATCCAAAGTTACTTATCTTGGATGAACCATCAATGGGTCTTGCTCCAGTTTTGGTGGATCTAATCTTCGAAACCATCGAACAGATTCGTAAGTCTGGCGTAACCATTCTTTTGGTTGAGCAGAACGCGCTAGCTGCGCTACGTATCGCAGATTATGCCTACGTACTTGAATCAGGTCACCTGAAACTTGAGGGTGACGGATCTAAGCTTGCTGACGATCCAGCAATCGCACAGGCTTACCTAGGCGGTTAATTAGTTCACATAAAAAGAACCCTGCAGTTTGCAGGGTTCTTTTTTGTTGAGGTTTAACTAGGCAACAAGCGCCACAAGTAGGGGAGCGATCACAAGAGCAGGCAACATGTTGCCAACTGGGATTTGTCGGATGTTAAGTAGTCGAAGTGAAATACCTAGAATCAACAACCCACCGGTCGCAGTTAGCATCAAGACTTGAACCTCTGACATGAAGTTGCCCAGTGCATAACCAAGGGCAGTCAAACTTCCTTGGAACACCAGAATCGTGAGGGCCGATGCGGCGACGCCCCAACCAAAAACGGATGCAAATGCAATAGATGCAAAGAAGTCCAAAGTTGACTTGAGAACTAGAATTTCATTTCCGCCGCCTAACCCATCTGTGATTGGCCCTAGAACTGACATGGCTCCAACGCAAAACAGCAGGGACGCAGCAACGAAACCTTCAGTGAATCTAGAAGAACCGTCGTTTGAGAATCTAGCCTTGAGGCGATCCCCAGCACGCTCTAGTCGCTCTTCTATTTGCATTGCGGTTCCCAACATTCCACCAACGACAATGCTTGCTAGGACTATCAGGACTGGCCAACCAGCGCCAAGAGTTTCATTCAACAGCGGATCAGTAATTGAAGCGCAAGTTAGAACAGCGATCATCCCGGTTATTAATCCAAGTCCGTCCGTGACGACATCACGAATCTTTTCGGTTAACCGGTGCGCGATAAAGACACCCAATGTGGAGCCAATCAAAACTGCAATGATGTTGATGACCGTGCCAGACCCAATAAACATGGAATTACTCTCTCATTAAGCGACTAGGTACTAAGCAAGATCGCGAAGTAGACAAGTTAAGCGTGCAGTACAGATCCGC
>JALRCB010000197.1 GCA_023257525.1 Candidatus Nanopelagicales bacterium | reverse complement strand
AAACCACCGTAGATGTAATGAATGACAACATTCACAATCAAGGAAATGATCAGAATCGTAAATCCAAATCCTAAGAAGAATCTCAGGAATGGAAGTTCAAAAGCATAAAATGAAATGTCTTTACCGAATTGTGGATCAGTCTGACCAAACGGAGTTGAATTGCTCCACAGCATAAATGTTTTCCACTGACTTGAAGCGGACAATCCGGTCAGCACGCCAAAAGCAATCGGCCCAGCAATGAAAACTAAACGACGAAATGGATCTAGGCTTTCGCGGTACTTCTGTAGCGCAAATTCCTCAGGTGTGGCGGGCATGTTGATTGGACGGGAACGATAAGCCAATGTGGCAGCGCCCCAAAGGCTAAGCGCAGTCAACAACGTCATAGAGATGAAAAGGATCGCCCTGATTGTCAGCTGCTGGGTGAACACATCAGTTCGACCCACCGAGCCGTACCACTGCCAATCGGTATAGAAGCCAGCGAATATCGAAAATGCGACAAAAAGACCGGCTAGCACCGCAAGGGTTACACCGAGAGGGCTACGACGAGGACGTTCCAAATTTATGCTCACTTAAATACCTTACGTTGAAATATCGCGAACCACATACGACAGACTTACCCTATGGATTTTGCCTCAAACCTAGAACCCTTAATTAGGGAAGTTGAAGACCATGTGGCGAGCGCAGGTTGGGATCAACCGGTTCGCCTATTTGCCTTAGTGCCAACTGCCAATTTGCTTGATGCCAATCCTGAGTTGGCTAACGAACTTGGCATCAGCCCTGAAATGCCCCTCACTTCAGTAGAGCAAGAAATTGAGGACACCCTAGAACTTGATGAGCTCCTTGCAACTATCGCTTGGCCTGAAGATGTCGCGGGAGCGATCGTGGTGCTTGAGCGAATTGTTTTGCCACCATCTGCGGAATCCGACTTGCCTTCAAATGATGACTCTGCACTAGTGCAAGCAGCCTCAGATCATCCAGATCGTCGAGATGTGCGGATTGTCAGTGCAGTTCTGCGAAGTGGGCAAAACCTAAATGCGTTGCGATATCGAACTCATGACTCAGCTGACGCCGTTGCGGTAGCACCGAATCTTGTTAGTCGACTAAATGATGCGGTCGCATCAACTTTTGCGGACTAAATCTTTTTAAACTTCTAAGGAGTTTCCCCAAGGTTTAATGGAGTTCCGATTTGTCTCAAGGCTCCAGTGCCACCAGCTATGTTGACTACGTCAAATCCTTGATCCTCTAAGAATTTTCCAGCTTGCGCAGATCGTCCACCTGCTTCACATATCAAATACTGCGTTACGGTTTTGTCGATTTCATTTTGCCGAACTGGAATTGTTGAAAGTGGGATATGGACTGCACCTGGAATGTGTCCTGATATGTATTCATCATGTTCACGAACATCAATAACTGAAACATTCTTATATATCGCCAGCAATTCGATAGCTGAAATTTCCTTCATGATTTACCCGCTTTCCTTAAGACTTCTAAATTCTATTTCACGCAAGGAGTTACGGTTGCACCCGCATTAAATGCCTCAATTTCATCCATAGCGTCCTCAAGCGTCTCAATTGCAGCCACAGTTAAGCCATCGGGGATGTGACCGATGACTTCATCACAATTACCCTCGGGTGCCAAGAATAAAACTGCACCAGCGTCGCGTGCCCCAATCAACTTCTGTTGTATCCCACCAATCTCGCCAACGATTCCGTCAGGATCG
>JALRCB010000196.1 GCA_023257525.1 Candidatus Nanopelagicales bacterium | reverse complement strand
AAAAGTCCCAGCATTAATGCAGCCATTAGTTGCCACAGTTCCATTGCAGATTTTCTCGTGTGAGATGGCAACGGTTAAGGGCTACGACGTTGATCAGCCAAGAAACTTAGCAAAGAGTGTCACCGTCGAATAACTAACGTTGCTGTTGCTTCCGCTCAACAGCACCGATACCTCCACTGTAGCCAGAGTTACCTGTGTTGCAAAAATGACATAACTACCAGCCTTGGTATTACTGGGATCTATTGGGCCAAGTTTGAAAAATCCAGTATTCACGGCAAAGTTAAGACATGGCCATAGTTGGAATCGGTGTTGATGTCGTGGACTTGGCACGCTTTTCAGGGGTCGTTGAGCGCACCCCTGGAATTATCGATCGGCTATTCACTAAAGCGGAGCAAACTAGCGCTGAAGGTCATCAATTGCCATTGATTTCATTAGCTGGCCGGTTTGCCGTTAAAGAAGCGGTAGCAAAAGCATTGGGCGCTCCAGTTGGCATGGAATGGCATGACTGCGAGGTCAGTAATGGCGGCGCACCACAAATTTCAGTACGTGGCTCAGTAGCTAAAGTTGCTGACGACCAAGGCGTAACTAATTGGCATGTCTCGCTCAGTCATGATGGTCCGGTTGCAATCGCTTATGTAATCGCAGAGAAGGTTTAGGAAGTTAAATGTCTGCTCACGTAACTGCTCGTATTGATCTTGGTGCATTGGCGCACAATGTTCGAGTTCTAAAGGCGCGCACCGATGGCCGAAAGTTAATGGTTGTCGTCAAAGCAGATGCTTATGGACATGGTTTAGTTAAGTGCGGACAAGCTGCAGTGAACGCTGGTGCTGATTATCTAGGTGTTGCGCTACTTGAAGAAGCAGTTGCACTGCGCGAAGGAAATGTTCCTGGCCCAATTCTTGCTTGGTTAAACACTCCTAATGATCGATTCGCCGAATGTATTGCTCGCGATATTGATTTGGGCGTTAACTCGGTTGCGACTTTAAAGGGCATTAGCAATGCAGCATATTCAGTTGATCGAATTGCTCGAGTTCATGTCAAGGTTGATACCGGTCTAAATCGAAACGGTGTGACGCTTGCAGATTTACCTGAATTGATTTTGGCTCTTAGCAAAGCCGAAGCCGAAGGCACCGTAAAGGTAGTTGGCGTAATGTCTCACTTTGCTTACGCAGATGAGCCAACCAATTCGACAATTGCTGATCAAATCGCAGAGTTTAAAACAGCTGTTGATTTGTTAGAAGCAGCAAACTTTGAACTTGAGGTTAAGCATCTAGCTAACTCTGCGGCCACACTTGCTTTGCCGGAAACTTACTTCAACATGGTCCGCCCAGGCGTAGCAGCATATGGGGTTTCGCCTGGTGAAGAAGTTGGAGCAGCAACTGATTTTGATTTAAAGCCAGTGATGACCCTTTGCGCTCCGATTGCATTGCTTAAGAAAGTTCCAGCAGGGACAGGGGTCTCATACGCGCATCAGTACCACACCACAGCTGACACAACCTTGGCTTTGATTCCGGCAGGCTATGCAGACGGCGTGCCAAGAAGTGCAACGAATAATGGACCAGTTTTAGTCGGCGGCGAGATTCGCAAAGTTGCTGGTCGCGTCTGCATGGATCAGTTCGTATTGGACGTTGGAGACTTGGATGTTCAGCTCGGCGATGAAGTCGTGCTATTCGGCGATCCAGAACGAGGCGAGCCAAGTGTTGAGGATTGGGCCGTTGCTGCTGG
>JALRCB010000195.1:1471-1737 GCA_023257525.1 Candidatus Nanopelagicales bacterium | reverse complement strand
GCATGCAATAGATCGTGTAACGCCAAGTGCAGCCCAGACAATCAGCAACTGCAGATTTGGTTGCTTTCGATCCCGAGAATGAATCTGGAAGTAGCACTCCTCCGGTTCCCACGTAAGCCGAGATTGAATTGTTTCCACCAACATTTGGATTCGCGGCAACTGGCGGCGCACTGGCCAAATTCAAGACGACAAACGCTGTGGCAAAAGCAACTACCAACCGCAACGGCTTTGCTTTCATATGATTCCCCCCGAAACATATGCGGCCA
>JALRCB010000195.1:0-1461 GCA_023257525.1 Candidatus Nanopelagicales bacterium | reverse complement strand
ATGAATTCGCCAAGATCTTGAGTCTAAATCGCGAGACCGAATTTTCAAGTCCAGATTCACTAGCTGTGGATAATTACGCAGCACCCTTTAAGCAAGCATCGAAACTCACGGCTGCCAAGGACGATGACCAGACCGATGGTGGCACGTTGTGACGAAGCGCAATGTCTAGGAGCTGGGCAAGGGAATAGCTTGAATCAATTTGCAGGGCATGATCAACGGCTAAACGTGTTAGCTCAGTTTGACCCTCCAGCCAGGCAATCCCGGCGTAGACCGTCGCCAAGGGCGCTGCGAACTCTTTAGTAGAGCACGAAACCTCACGAATTAAATGCGACAGGAATTGTCCACGAAGTTCTGGCGCATCATGAAGTTTTCGAAGCAGGCCATCTCGAGTCCTGATGTCGCAAAGGCCAACGCTCAACTTGGCATGTTCTTTCCAAGTCAGATCCTTGTCGACTTGGAGACGCTGGAAAATCTCTTGAACTAGGTTTTCGCGAGCTGAAAATGCATCGGCTTCGACAGCTTCGGCAAAGTCATTTTTAGCCTTCAATATCTGGGCATTGCGTTGTTTAACTTGTTGGGCACTGAGCGATGGTGCCTGCAGATCAAGTAACGAATCTGGGTTCTGCTCATCATTGGAATTTTTCATTTCCAAAGCCTGTGACGTTGGCGAACTGAGTTCCAGAGTTAGCGGTTCATTGTGTGAAATTGGAAGGTGTGAATGGGAACCAATTTTGGGCATGAAAGAGCACCCAGAGTTCGGGTGGCTTCCCCTCCGCCGTCCCTCTGGGTGCTTAACGAAAATCTAGACAACAAACCCCTGCAACCTCGGTAATGACACGCCCAGCGTGTCGCGGCCAAAACCTGACCCCGGTGATGCGCACCTGCCCCGGTTGTGCCAAAGTTTTCTCATGCAACTAGATCACGTCGCCTACGCCGTCACGAATGCCGAACTTGCGGACACAGTGCAGCGCCTTGGAGCTGAGTTAGGTGTTGCATTTATCGATGGTGGCAAGCACCCACGTGCTGGAACCCGTAACTTTATTTTGCCGATGGCCTCTGGCCAATACATCGAAATCGTGGCTCCCCTAGAGCACCCAGTAGCCGAAACCGTGCCCTTTGGTCAGGCTGTTCGTAACCGCGCTGAGGCCGGCGGTGGCTGGATGGGTTGGGCAGTTCGCGTTGATGATGTTGCTCCACTAGAAACTCGCATTGGCCGCCAGGCTGGTCCCGGACATCGTCTACGTCCAGGTGGAACTGATTTAACTTGGAAGCAGATTGGCGTTATCGACTTAATCGCAGAACCAATCTTGCCGTTCTTCATCAAGTGGGATGACATGAGTGCGCATCCAAGTATTGGTGGAACTGAATCAGTAAGCATCACTGAATTTTGTCTAAGTGGCGATCGCAATTCACTTACTACCTGGTTAGGTGACACCCCAGAAGCTCTTCTAGATGACATCG
>JALRCB010000194.1:1519-1771 GCA_023257525.1 Candidatus Nanopelagicales bacterium | reverse complement strand
GACCTTAGTTTTGGACCTTGATGTTTATCCAAGTAAGGGCGTCCAAAATGGCGCCCCAAAACGAATCCAGTTTGATCACCAACGAAAGCAGCCAAACCAATACCAATAGTCAATACCCAGATGTTTATGGAATCACTCGTCGCAGCCAAAACTCCCGCAGCAAAAATTAATGAATCACCAGTGATGAATGGGATGAATGCCCCGATCAATAATCCGGTGCCGGCAAATACCAATCCCCAGACAATTAAGTAA
>JALRCB010000194.1:0-1478 GCA_023257525.1 Candidatus Nanopelagicales bacterium | reverse complement strand
CCACACTTAAACCCTACTTTGGTGCTTAAAAAGTCACACACCGAGATCGAGTGATTTAACTCGCACCTTGACCAGCAAGTGTGCGAATTGCGCGCAATGCAACCGAAAGTGTTGCTAGATCATTTTGCTCACTGTGAGCAATCTCATTAAGAGTTGCTCTGGTGCGAGCAACGCCTTCAGCAAACTTGGCTTCCCATTGGCTGATTCGAACATCGATCGAATCTGAATCCTTTGTTGCTTGAACCACTCGGGACGTTAAGGCAGCCAAGGCAACGTAAAGATCACTTCGCAGGGCAGAACGTGCATAAGCAGTCCAGCGATCATCCCTGGCTAGGGCTGAGATGTGGAACAGCATTCGGTCGATGTCGTATCGCTCGCTTAATGCAAAGTAAAGTTCCGCAACAACATCTGGGCTGGAATTCTGGCGATTTGCGATTTCAATAACATCAAGAAGTGAGAACTCATCTAGGAAACTTCCGGTCCGAATTGCCAATTCAGCTGGAACGCCCTGTGCCTGATACTTCTTTGCAATGCCATCGGCACGTTCTCGCTCATTTCCGCGAAGTAGCCCTGGAATTGAATTTGTTAACCTCGCAACGATTGGTGCAAACTTTGCAATTTCTTCTTCCACATTCAAGCGACCACCACGTGATTGCAAGAACCAGCGAGTTGCGCGATCTAGCAACCGTCGGGACTCAAGGAACAACTCAGTTTGGCAATCAGTTGAAACTTTGCCATCAAGGTTTTCCAAATCAGACCAAAGCTGGTTTAGACCAAACACATCTCGCGAAACTACGAATGCGCGCAAGATTTCTGAAGTTCCCGCGCCACTTTCTTCGGCTGCGCGCCAGGCATAAGTAATGCCGCCTCGATTGACCATGTCATTGACCATGACGGTTGAAATGATTTCCTTGCGCAATGGATGTGAGGCCATCAAGTCTGCATACTTAACGCGTAAATCTGACGGGAAATATTTATTCAATATTTCCTGGCACCAAGGCTCGTTGACGATTTCATCACTGGCGCGATCACGAGTGAGATCAATCTTGACGTAAGCCATCAAGACTGAAAGTTCCGGCGATGTTAGACCTTGACCTTGTGCATGCAAGGCATCAAGTTGAGAATCAGTTGGCAAGTATTCGATTGCTCGGTTCAAGTGGCCATTTGATTCAAGAGACTGCATAAGGCGCTTATGAACGCGAAGCATTACTGGGGCCTGGAACCTGGCTTGTTCCAAAATGAGATTCTGTTCGTAATTGTCGCGCAGAACTAATTCGCCAACTTCGTCAGTCATAACTGCTAGCTGCTTATTGCGGTCTTCCATGCTCAAACTTCCAGCAGTAACAGCTTGGTTGAGCAAAATCTTGATGTTTACTTCATGATCGGAAGTATCAACACCAGCCGAGTTATCAATCGCATCGGTATTTAGCTTGACCCCAGCGTGCGCAGCTTCAATACGACCAAGTTGAGTAGCACCT
>JALRCB010000193.1 GCA_023257525.1 Candidatus Nanopelagicales bacterium | reverse complement strand
ATTTCATGAGTTGTTACATCTCCTGTGTTTCTGTTTATTCTCAGTAGTGATCCGTTCTTAAGTTCATTAAAGTTGTTAGGGTTCGGCCTAACACCAGATGACCAGGCAGAAGTCACACCTTCAATGGATTGCCAAAACAGATCGTAATAATCTGGCTGCAATTCTGGACTCCGATTTTCAGGCTTATGTTGGCACACAATAACAAGTTCGGTTTCCGTCAGGATCATGGCGTTAATCGACGTGTAATGTATCGGCGCAAAATTATTTACAAGTGCCTGATAAGCCGCGACTAAATCTCCGTCAGATTTTCGCAACTGAGTTAGTAACGCAGCAAAGTACTGTTCGCTATCAGTATCGCCTTCTAGCTCGGCCAGGTAATCAGCATCGATTAATGCATTTAAGGAATTGCCTCTGGCAACTCCCCCATTGTGAATGAATGCGATTTCTCCCATCGAGCTTTTCTTAACAAATGGATGGGTGTTTGGGATGCAAACCGCAAGTTCCTCGGTTGCCCACCGCAAATGTGCAATGGCATCAGTCGATTTCATTTGCGTAACAAGATCTGAATAAACCTTGGATTTATGAGCTGGGCTAGTGTCTCTCACTAATCTGATTTCATCGGCTTCGCCATAGGCAATGCCCCAGCCATCGCGGTGGATCGTGCTTAGCTCTGTAAAGGCTGGAAGATCTGAACCAAGAGCCGCATCGACACTCAATGGGTTGGTGCTATGCCAAGCAAACAATCGGCACAAAATTACACCTTTTCCTGAGTACGTTTCCCAAAAATACCATTGGGGAAAATTGACAAGATGATAACGACGATCGTGTAAGTGATCGCATCACGATAAGGCATTACATTCGGTGGCAACCAAGTCTGTAGCGCGATTTCAATTGCGCTCAATATGAATCCGCCTGCTACTGCTCCAGTTAGGCTTCCAAGTCCACCAATTACTGCCACAATAAATGCCGCTAACACTGGCTTGAATCCCATTAAGGGGTCAACTGAACCTCTTTGGATTACCCAAAGCACGCCAGCAACACCAGCTAGTAATCCAGACAACAAAAAGGCAAACGAAATCAATCTAGACGCCTTAACGCCCATTAAGCCAACAATTTCAAAGTCATCGGCCGCGGCCCTAATGGCCCAGCCCCAATAACTTCGATCGAAAAAGAACTTGAGGGCTAACAACGCAAGAACACCAACTGTGATCGACATGATTTGTACTTTTGAAATCTGAGAATTACCAATCGACAGTGAAGTAGTTAACCAAGTTGGTACCGGGACTGCTTGGCCTCTAGGTGAGATTCCATTTTGAAACAAAACTTGGAGCAACATCGAAACTGCGAAACTTGTCATAAGTAGAGTTGCGCCACTGGCATTCCGAACTGGTCTGAAAGCGGCAAATTCCATCAAGGCCGCAGAAATGCCACCTGCAATTACAGCCACGAAAACCGCCAACCAGAACGGCTGTCCCGTCAAAATTCCAGCGAGAAGAACGTAACCGGTTAGGGTCATTAATTCACCGTGTGCAAAGTTAATAAGTCCCAGCACGCTGAATATAACTGCCAAGCCAAGTGCTAAAAGTGCATAAGTGCCACCCAGGGAGATGACATTTACGAGGTAGGAAATTAGAGCATCCACTACTCAGCACCTCCTAAGTAAACCTTTTTAACTTCATCAGAAGTTCTTAAGTCTGCAGCTAGGCCTTCAAGTGCAATCTCTCCAGTAGACATTGCATATGCGCGATCGGCGAATTTAAGAACTCGCATTACTTCTTGTTCCACAATGACCATGGCAA
>JALRCB010000192.1 GCA_023257525.1 Candidatus Nanopelagicales bacterium | reverse complement strand
AGTTTGCTTGGATACCCAAGATGTAGATGAAATTGTTCGCACGGTCCAGATCTTGGCGCCGGTTTATGGTGGCATCAACTTAGAAGATATCTCGGCACCACGTTGTTTTGAAATTGAAGCCCGTCTGCGTGAATTGCTAGACATCCCGGTTTTCCATGACGATCAACATGGCACTGCAATCGTTGTTTTAGCAGCGCTAACCAACGCGCTAAAGATTGTTAAGAAGAATCCTGCAGATCTAAAGATCGTGATGAGTGGAGCCGGTGCTGCGGGAACTGCAGTGGCCCAGTTGCTTTACGAAGCTGGCATGAAAAACATCACGGCTTATGACACTGAAGGTGCGATCTATAAGGATCGGCCAAACAGCGAATCAACCAGCGAATGGATGATGGCTAACACCAATAAGGCAGGTGTCACCGGCAAGCTTGGCGATGGTCTTGCTGGAGCCGATGTATTCATTGGCGTTAGTGCACCAAACATTTTGACTGAGGCAGATGTGGCTTCAATGGCTAAAGATTCAATCGTGTTTGCCATGGCCAATCCAGATCCAGAAATTGATCCAGTGATTGCGGCCAAGCACGCAAAGATTGTGGCCACTGGCCGAAGTGATTATCCAAATCAGATCAATAACGTTTTGGCGTTCCCGGGAATCTTCCGTGGCTTATTGGATGCAGCATCTTCAAAGATCACAACTGAGACTTTGTTAGCAGCAGCCCACGCCATCGCAGATTGCGTTTCCCCAGAGCAACTAAACGCCAGCTACATCGTGCCTAGCGTCTTTGATCCAAAGGTTGCTAAGTCAGTGGCTAAGGCCGTGGAGGACGTGGCTCGCAAGGCCTAACTTGACTTCTGGCGTAGTTGAAAGTTAAACTAAATTAGTTCAATTTTCAACTATTAAGGAGTCGCTATGACTGATCTTTCTTCAATCGCGGGAACCTGGGTTATTGACCCATCACATTCACGTTTGGGTTTTGAAACCCGTCACGCAGTAATCACAAAGGTCCGCGGACACTTTGCAGATTTCGAAGGCACCATCGTTGTTGTCGCTGACGCTGCATCATCATCTGCCAAAGTCACAGCAAAGCTTGACTCAATCGATACCGGCTCAGCCGATCGTGACGGTCACCTAAAGAGTGCTGACTTCTTCGACACCGAAAACACAAATGAACTTATCTTTGAATCAACCGCGATTAAGGCAACTGGCGACACCTTCGTAGTCACCGGCAACCTAACCATCAAGGGTGTAACAAACAGCATCGACATCGCTGTGGAACCAACCGGAACTGCAAAAGATCCATTTGGTAACGACCGCGCAGGTTTCGAAGGTACTGCCGAACTAAGTCGTAAAGATTACGGTCTAGTTTGGAACGTAGCCCTAGAAACCGGCGGCTTTCTAGTTAGCGACAACATCAAGTTGCAGCTAGACATCTCAGCCATCAAGCAGTAATTCTTTTCCTCTCGGAAAACCTTCTCGGGAAAAACTAAAGAGGATCGATGCCCAGGCATCGGTCCTCTTTTGGTTTGCTATTTGGAATACAGCGGTGGATTAGAACGCGTCACGTAGGCGTTCGATGACGCTCTTACGTGTGATGTTGTTCTTTTCCATGTTGTACGAACGCACGATGTAGTTAACATCGGAATTGCGGTGCTCGCCAATGGCATTGTTGATTAGGACTGCATAGTTTGATTCCAATGCAGGGAATCCAACAACGGATTCAGTTTCATTCATTTGAACACTCATGGTGTTTTCTCCTTCAGATGTGGGGGTCTCCCACATCTCAATTGTCCCAGAGGTAGATGAATGCCTCTCGAC
>JALRCB010000191.1 GCA_023257525.1 Candidatus Nanopelagicales bacterium | reverse complement strand
GGCAGCGATGAAGCGAAGACATTGATCGGGAAAGATACTTTGACTTGGTGGCTTACATGGGTTGGGTTCGCTTTAGTTAACAACATCGGAATTGTTTCCGCATTTGATGCAGCTGATGGCTATGTGCCAATCAGACCAGAATTAGAACTAGCAGGGGCTTGTCTATTAACTGGCGCATATCTGGTCTGGATTCGGATAGTAAAAACGTTAGATAGATAACAATTTTTTGCGTGATAAAAAATTGTTTTCTATTCAAACCAATCCAACTCAGATTAAATCCATCACACTAAAATTCTTTAACATCTCAAGCCATTAATTATGCAATTTACGTTCCTCTGTATACAAAAAATGTGCACGAAAAAAGTGATCCAGCAGACATTTAATTTGGATCCAAACAAACTTGCTAAGTCGATAAGTTGATTGAAACAGATCGATTTAGGAGTAAAAATGGATGCCTTAGAGCTAGCCAGATGGCAGTTCGGTATTACAACCGTTTATCACTTTCTATTCGTTCCAATCACTCTCGGGCTTGGGTTTTTAGTTGCCGGTTTACAGACTGCTTGGTATCGGACAGATAACGATAAATACTTACGTGCAACAAAATTCTTTGGAAAACTTTTTCTAATTAACTTCGCCATGGGCGTAGTTACAGGAATTGTGCAGGAGTTCCAGTTTGGAATGAACTGGTCCACTTATTCACGTTTTGTTGGCGATATATTTGGCGCACCGCTTGCCATCGAAGGTCTACTTGCTTTCTTCTTAGAATCTACATTCTTGGGAGCATGGATTTTCGGTTGGGATAAGTTGCCAAAGAAAATGCACTTAGCGACCATTTGGTTAGCTTCTTTGGGAACTATGCTTTCGGCATACTTCATCTTGGCTGCAAACTCATTTATGCAGCATCCAGTCGGATACATCTACAACGCTGAAACTGGGCGCGCTGAATTAACCGACATTGTTGCCGTATTGACTCAGATCACTGCTACCACCGCCTTCTTACACACCATGACTTCGGCATTCTTAGTTTCCGGTGCTTTCATGGGTGGTATCGCTGTTTGGCTACTTGTTAAAGGTAAGGATGTTCCAGTTGCTCGCACGACCTTGAAGCTGGGAATGATTACAACCTTGGTAGCTGCAGTCTTGGTATTCATCACAGGCGACATGCAGTCTCGAGTGATGGTCGAACAGCAACCTATGAAGATGGCAGCTGCAGAAGCTCTGTATGAAACTACTGGTAACGCGCCGTTTAGTCTTCTTACGATTGGAACCCTTGATGGAGCTAAGCCAATATTCCAACTGGATATTCCAAATGTGCTTTCGTTTATGTCCACTGGTTCTGCTGATGGCACCGTCGAAGGCATTAATGATCTACAGGCTCAGTATGAAGAGCAATTTGGCCCTGGCGACTACAAGCCAATCATTCCAATTGCGTACTGGTCATTTAGATTCATGATCGGCTTCGGTGCACTTGCTGGACTTTATGCAGTCTGGGCACTTTGGGCTACTCGTAAGGGTGCTACTCCAAAAAGTAAGTGGTTTGTTCGTGGCGCTGTTGTGATGCCACTCTTGCCGCTATTTGGTATCAGCATGGGATGGATCTTCACTGAAATGGCCCGTCAGCCATGGATCGTGTTTGGCTTGATGCAAACACGTGATGGAGTATCGGTGGCAGCAAGTGCTGGCGAAGTTCTAGCTTCACTAATTGTTCTTACCGGACTTTATGCCGTGCTTGCAGTCATTGAACTCAAGCTTCTATTTAAGGCCATCAAGCTTGGCCCACCACAAAACGTCGTCGTTCACGATGACGCATCCCCAGAAAATGAACGTGTCCTCACGTTCTC
>JALRCB010000190.1 GCA_023257525.1 Candidatus Nanopelagicales bacterium | reverse complement strand
TCAGTTTCCAGCGTCAGGCTCTCAATATCCTTGGCTAGATCACGTCCATCGGTGCGCTGCAAAAGATTGACATTTAGTAAACCAATTTTTGCAATGGCATCACCTGGAGTAGCAGACAAGATTTCTTTGTAGGCCGCAGCTGCAGCTTCCCAGTCACCAGATTCAAGTGCTGCCTCGGCCGCATCAAATCTTGAATCACTTGGGGGCTGCTTAACTTCCGTTTCTTGCCCAGCATCTGCATCGCCACTGGGGTCAGTTCCAACTCGACCAGTTATTCCTACCTTCTCTGCTTCCGCCAAGACGGCTTCTAAAACCTGGCGCACTTGAGACTCAGGCATTGCGCCCTGGAACATCGGTGCAACTTGCCCACCAATTACTACATAAACCGTAGGAATCGACTGCACTTGAAATGCTGCAGCTATTTGTTGCTCAGCATCAACATCAACTTTGGCAAGGATCCAGCGTCCGTCGTATTCAAGAGCCAGTTTTTCTAGAATCGGTGAAAGTTGTTTGCATGGTTCGCACCAAGTTGCCCACAAGTCGACAACAATAGGCACAGTCATCGATTGAGTGATTACATCCGCTTCAAAACTTGCGGTAGTTACATCAATTATTAGGCTGCTTGCGACTGGGTCTGCGGCTCGTTGAGCTGCAGCCTGTGCTGCCTTAGCTTGGACCTCGCGAGCTGCAGCAACTGCGCCAAGGTCGATGGCTCCTTGCAAATTCATGTTGGACTGGTTCACGCCTCTATTGTGGCGCACCATGCATCCCGAGGACTAACTCAAGTCCTGCAAAATCTGTCGGACCGCTAATTCAGTAGATAGTTCGCCACTTGCTACGCGACTACTTAATGAATTCAAAGTTGGGGCATTAGCGTCCAAGTGTTCATTAATGGAATCCAATACAGCCCGGCGAAGATTTAACTTGGCGCGTTCAATCGACCGCAAGGCGCGATCTCCAGAAGCCACAGCCCAGTCATGGTGTTTGGCAATGGCAACAACTAAATCGGATAGTCCTTGACCCGTAGTTGCGACAGTTGTGACAATCTCGGGAGTCCAAGTTTGAGATTGTGAACCCAGCCCAATCATGGAACGAAGTTCTCTGACCACGCCTTCAGAGCCATCACGATCTGCTTTGTTCACTACAAAAACATCAGCAATCTCCAGAATGCCTGCTTTAGCAGCTTGCACTCCATCTCCAGCTCCCGGAGCAAGTACTAAAACAACAGTGTCAACAGCATTTACAACATCGACTTCGGACTGACCAACACCAACCGTCTCAACAATTATTACGTCAAAGCCAACTGCATCTAAAACTTTTGCTGCTGCTTGGGTTGCACTCGAGAGCCCACCTAGTTGTCCACGCGATGACATGGAGCGAATAAATACGCCCTCATCCAAGGCATGCTCCTGCATTCGAATTCGATCCCCAAGCAATGCGCCACCAGTTACCGGCGAAGATGGATCAACGGCTAGTACGGCAACGCGTAATCCTTGCTTTCGATATTCAGAAATCAAGGCACCTGTTGTAGTCGACTTACCAACTCCAGGTGGACCAGTTACGCCGATAAGTAGTGCGGAACTTGAATCCGGCAGCCCAGTGAGTAATTCAGTTAGCTCAGGCGTGCCATCTTCAATAACACTCAAGGCCTTACCTAATGCGCGCACGTCACCCGTGGTTGCCGCTTCAAGTAAGGAGTGCATTGCAAATCGCTTACGGAACTCTGATGATTAGTGCGTCGCCTTGACCGCCACCGCCACAAAGTGCAGCTGCGCCAGTTCCACCACCCCGACGCTTAAGTTCATTTGCTAAGTGCAGCACGATTCGAGCGCCGGACATTCCAATTGGATGGCCCAGAGCAATT
>JALRCB010000018.1 GCA_023257525.1 Candidatus Nanopelagicales bacterium | reverse complement strand
TCAGCAAGATCAGCGTCAACGAAGTCAACAATCGTCTTGAGGCTTTCATCACGAGCTGGAGCGCGTTGCGAAACCAATCGAGCAATCTCGTCACTCATCTTTGGATACAACGAGGCAAAAGCTAAATCTTCAAGTTCCCACTTGACTGAATTCATACCTAGGCGATGAGCTAACGGGGCATAAATCTCTAAAGTCTCGCGTGCTTTTTGTTCTTGCTTTTCTGGTGACAAATATGAAAGCGTTCGCATATTGTGTTGCCGGTCAACCAACTTTATAACTAGAACTCGAATGTCTCTGGCCATGGCAACTACCATTTTTCGAACAGTTTCGGATGCAGAAGCCTGACCGTACTTAACTTTGTCTAATTTGGTAACGCCGTCAACTAAACCAGCAACTTCATCGCCAAAGTCGGCGCGCAAATGCTCTAAGTCATATTCAGTGTCTTCAACTGTGTCATGCAGCAAGGCAGCAATGATCGTGGATGAAGTCATACCGAGATCGGCCAACATGCCAGATACTGCGATTGGGTGAGTTATGTACTGTTCGCCAGACTTGCGATTCTGGGCTCGGTGGAAGTAGTCCGCAGTTTGATATGCCCTGATGATCTCAGACTCATCGCTGCCCGGGTGGAACTTGAGCAAGGTGTCGATGACTTCGCGCAGCTGATCTGGGATCGGGGTTTCCAGACCCTGTGGGAAACGTTCTGCTAAGGCAAGCGGCAGGCCAGCTGATAAGTCAGTTGTCATAACGCCTCCTTAGTTATCCCACATTCTATTTGGAAACTTATAAGACTGCGAAGACGTCAATTCTCGAGTCACGGTTGGCAACTTTTGCGCTACCGCCAAGGAATGCAAGGTCTAGCAGTACTGCAATACCGAGAACCTCAGCGCCACATTCTTGAATCAAGTCAATGGCTGCGCAGGCTGTACCACCTGTAGCAAGTACATCATCCACGATTAGTACCCGGTCGTTCTTGGTAAGTGCATCCTGGTGGATTTCAATTGAGTCAGCGCCATATTCAAGTTCATACTCGGCTCGAAATGTTGCTCGAGGCAACTTTCCACTTTTGCGAATTGGAACAAAACCTAAATGCATGTGTGCTGCTAACGAAGCACCCAGAATAAATCCGCGAGCTTCAACGCCGACGATGTGAGTGATTCCTGAGTTAGCAAACCTTGAGGCGATTTCCGAGTTAACCCACAAGGCAGCATCTGGATTGGCCGAGATCGGAGTTACATCTTTGAAAATTACACCAGGCAGTGGGTAGTCAGGAATCTGCGCAATTAATGCGGTGACTCCAGCGCGATCCATGTCGGTTTACTTTCCTGATCTACGGGAACGGGTTTTCTTAACCCGCTGTTGCCTTGGACCGGCTGATGAAACAATCGGCGCACCAATTGACATCTCAGGCTTTACATCGTTGGCAGCATCTCCACCCTTGCGACGGGCTTGTACGCGCTTAGCCAATGCAATGTTCTCGGCAGTTCGTTCTTTCATCTGGCACAAGAACGGAGTGGCAACGAACAGCGAGGAGTAGGTGCCTACAAGCATGCCAACGAACAGAGCCAATGCCAAGTCATTCAAAGTTCCCACTCCAAGAAGCGAAACTCCAACGACAAGGATCGAAAGGACTGGAAGCAAAGCAACAACTGATGTGTTGATGCTTCGCACCAGAGTTTGATTCAGCGCAAGATTTGCAGCTTCGCTGTATGTCGTACGTGATCCGCCGTGAATACCCTTGGTATTTTCTTTAACCTTGTCGAAAACCACAACAGTGTCATAGAGCGAATAACCAAGAATTGTCAGGAAGCCGATGACGCTGGCTGGAGTAACTTCAAAACCACTTAGTGCGTAAATACCAACGGTGATTAAGACGTCGTGAGCCAAAGCTGCTAATGCCGCAACCGCCATTTGCCATTCGAAATAGATCGACAAGAATATTGCGACCAGAACCAAGAAGACCAGTAGCGCTCGAAGTGCATTCTGGGTTACTTCATCACCCCAACTTGGTCCAACTAGCTGAACTTTGATGTTGGCTTCTTCAACCGCAAATGAATCTGCCAGCGCAGCGCTCAATGCATTAGATGCCTCGGTGGAAAGTGCTGGAGTTTGAATTCGAATCGTATCGCCACCAATGATTGTGACGGTTGAAGGTGTCTCGCCTGCGGCAAGTACGGTTTCACGAGCTTGCGACACTGACTCGTCATTCGCCACAGTTAGCGGAACCGAAAACTCAGCGCCACCCTTGAATTCGATTCCAAGGTTCAAGCCGCGAATTCCCAGAGTTGCAATCGACAAAATGATCAAAATTGCAGAAACTAAATACCAAGCTTTACGTCGACCTACAATGTTGTAAGAGACATCACCGCGGTAGAGGCTATTTCCTAGTTGACTTAAACCAGCCATTAGTTAACCTCCGATGTCGAACTTGTTACCCCAAGTCGAGTTGGCGATACTCCAGTCCAGGCTGAACCTGAGTTCATCCATTTAGAGTTTCCAAGCTTTGTTACCAGTGACCGCGTGAACATGAAGGCCACTGCGATGTCTACGAACGTGATCAGACCTAGGGTAAAGGCGAAGCCACGAACGCTACCGACAGACAAGTAATAAAGAATTGCTGCGCTGAGCAGGGATACAAAGTCTGCGGCCAGAATAGTTCGGCGTGCTCTGATCCATCCCTGATCGATCGCAACTCGGAGGCGCTTACCTTCTCGGATCTCGTCTCGGATGCGTTCAAAGTAAATGACGAAAGAGTCCGCGGTAATACCGATGGCCACAATCGCACCCGCTACACCCGACAAAGTAAGTGTGAAGCCGATTCCTCGTCCCAGGATCACAAATGCTAGATAAGTCATAATTGCTGCTGCTACCAAGCTGACTACCGCAATAACGCCAAGTGCGCGGTAGTAAAGAAGTAGATAAACAACGACTAGAAGCAAACCAAAGCCACCAGCAATTAATCCGGCTTGCAATTGATCATTACCTAATGTCGGTGAAATCTGCTGGACTTCATCTACTTCAAGACCTACTGGCAAGGCACCGTACTTTAGAACTTGAGCTAACGCGCGCGCCTCATCAGCGGTGAATGAGCCAGAGATAACTGCTGAACCGCCAAGAATTGGCTCGTTAACCGAAGGTGCGCTGATAACTACGCCGTCAAGCACAATCGCAAACTGATCGTTTGGAGATTCAAGTGCGGAAAGCTTTGTGGTGGAATCTGCAAACTTCTTGGCGCCATCCGTAGTCATCTGAAGATCTACTTGCCAACCACCAGCGCCTTGTTGTGGCAAGCCGGCAGTTGCACTTTCAATGTCGGTTCCAACTAAGTCGGCTGGTGCTAGTGCGTACTTAACTGATCCATCTTTTTCACAACTAATTAGATACTGCGCTGGATCATCAGTTGAGCCATTAAGAATGTCTGACGTAGCACAATCCAAAGCTGCGAATCTATCTGCGAAGTCTCCGGAACCATCTGGAGATTGAATTGGTGGTACCAAAAGTTCAGGTGCGACAGAAACACTTGGTGACGGAGTCGGTTCTGGAGTTGTGCTTGCTGCTGGAGTCGCACTTTCTGAGGGAGAAATACTCGGACTCGCCGAATCACTCACGCTTGGTACTGGTGAAGCGCTTGCTTGTGGTGAACCAAAGTCAATTGCCAAGACAGGACGGAAATTCAATTGTGCTGTTGTCTTTAATTGATCAACGACAGTACGACTAGTTTCACCAGGAATGGTGACAATGATCTTTGCGCCATTGCCGGTGCCTTGGATGGTTACTTCCGACTCAGCAACACCAAACCCATCAACACGTTGACGAATGATCGCAACCGTCTGGTTTAGCTGGTCTTGCGTTAAAGTCTCACCGACGGCCACAGATGGCGACAGGATTACTTGAGTGCCGCCACGAAGGTCAAGACCAAGTTTTGGCGTGTGACGCTCGCCAGGTAGGAACGACCAGACCATCAATCCAATTAAGCCAACGGTGAAGATCAGTAAGGACCGACCTGGACGGTAATGCTGAGCCACTTGTTAAGCCTTTTCGGATTGGAAACTAAATCAAATTAGTGAGTGTAAAACGCACTGTTGGACAAGTTTAGCGTGCAAAACAGCGGACTCAGCGACCGCCTGCTTAGTCCTCAAGTGGAAGTTGATTGGGCAATTTAGGTAGTTTTCGACCTAAGGCTGTCCAAGCTGCTGGTGTGGCAACACGTCCCCGAGGAGTACGGGTTATGAAACCCTCTCGAACTAGGAATGGCTCACAAACCGTGTCGACAGTCTCAGGCTCCTCGCCTACCGCAAGCGCCAATGTAGAGAGTCCAACGGGACCGCCACCGAATTTGTCGATCAAGGCGATAAGCACAGCGCGGTCTAGCCGATCCAGTCCTAGGTCGTCCACTTCGTAAAGCTCAAGGGCAGCTTGAGTGCGAGCCAGGTTCAAGTCTCCGTCGTGATGAACCTGGGCGTAATCGCGAGATCTACGCAGCAGACGATTAGCAATTCGCGGTGTGCCTCGAGATCTGCGACTTAGTTCCCTGGCTGAGTCTGCGTCAATAGCTATTCCAAGTTGTTTTGCAGATCTCATGACAATTGATTCAAGTTCAATTGGTTCGTAGTAATCCAAGTGTGCGGTGAAACCAAAGCGATCGCGAAGTGGCGCTGGCAACATACCTGCACGCGTGGTCGCCCCTACCAAAGTAAATGGTGGTAACTCAAGTGGAATCGAAGTTGCACCCGGACCCTTTCCGACCATCACATCAACTCGAAAGTCCTCCATCGCCAAATACATCATTTCTTCGGCAGCACGCGACATGCGATGGATTTCGTCTAGGAACAAAACTTCGCCCGGAACCAAACTAGACAGAATGCTGGCTAAGTCACCCGCATGCTGAATCGTTGGTCCACTTGTGATTCGAAGTGGCGCACCAACTTCGGCAGCAACGATCATCGCCAAAGTAGTTTTACCCAGTCCTGGTGGACCTGACAACAAGATGTGATCTGCACTGGCATTACGTTGTTTAGCCGCACTCAAAACTAATTGCAGTTGGTCTTTAACTCGAGTTTGACCTACGAATTCTGAAAGTGAAGTTGGGCGCAATGCAGCATCAGCAACGCGTTCCTCTGTGGAAAGTTCTGGATTAACCATGCGATCACTCATGCGCCGGCCAAAATCTGTAATGCCCTGCGGAGTAATTCTGGAGTTGCTTGCGAATCAGTTACGCCTTCTTCGATTACCGCAGTGATTGCTCGTTGCGCGTCCCGTGGTGACCAACCAAGGCCAAGTAATCCTTGTTCAACTTGGATCTGCCATTGCGCTTCCTTACTTGAGTTGCGCTTGGCTCCAGAACTTGGTGTTCCAATTCGATCCTTAAGTTCCAAAACCAGACGTTGCGCACCTTTTGCGCCAACACCTGGTGTTTGTTTCAGGCGGGCCACGTCTTCGTTGCCAATTGCAGTTCTAAGTTCGTCAGCTGGCAGTGATGAGAGAATCGTAAACGCAAGCTTTGGTCCAAATCCAGATACACCTTGCACTACTTCAAACATTTCGCGATTCTCTGAATTTGCAAAACCAAACAGGGTTAGCGAATCTTCTCTGACAATTAGCGAAGTGAAAAGTGTTATCTCTTGATCTGTCCGAGCCTGCGAAATTGTGTCTGGTGAACACATAACTGTCATGCCGACTCCACCAACGCCAATTACAAGCGAATCTAATCTGATCTCTAGAACTGGGCCGCGTAATGAGGAAATCATCCGACACCTACCGTTGCTTGTTTCGCTAAGTGTTCAGCAATGCGACTCTTGCCGTGACCTTTCCAGGCATGACACAGTGCTAATGCGAGAGCATCTGCAGCGTCAGCTGGTTTAGGTGGTTCGGCAAGATTTAGCAATCTCGTAACCATGGATGTGATCTGGGCTTTATCTGCTCGGCCGTATCCGGTGACAGCGGCTTTAACTTCAGTTGGTGTGTACATAGCAACGTCTAACTGGTTGCGCGCTGCTATCAACATCGCTACCGCGCTTGCCTGAGCGGTACCCATGGCGGTCCGAACATTGTGTTGACTAAAGACTCGCTCAATTGCGATGGCATCTGGCTGGTAACTGTCAAACAACTCAGTTAAGCCTGCTTCGAGCTCAATTAGCCTGGCTGGTAACTCACTGGTGCTCGGTGTGCGAATCACGTGAACCGCCACAAAGGATGCCCGGCGATTGTTGTTGAGATCCACGATCCCAACACCACAGCGCGTTAAACCTGGGTCAATTCCCAAAATCCGCATTTTTCCTCCGAACATCTGTTCGAAAGCCTATGCCATGAGTGGCCAATAGTGGAGGATTTGGGGCTCGATTTGTAGCAAATAGCCGCTTTAGTGTCGCTTTTTGCCTGGCCTTAGTCGGCTAATTGAGCCAAGACTTCATCCGAGATGTCGATATTGGTAAATACATTCTGGACATCATCAACGTCTTCTAGGGCTTCGATTAAGGCGAAAACCTTGCGAGCTGTGTCGGCATCGACCGGAACTGTCATGTTCGGTACGAATGTTGATTCGGCTGACTCATAGTCAATCCCAGCTGCTTGCAGTGCCTGTCGGACGGCAACAACATCTTTGGAGTCACTGATGATTTCAATACTGCCGCCATGATCATTTACTTCTTCAGCACCAGCGTCCAGGACAGCGTCCATGATTTGTTCTTCAGTTGATGCGCCTTCCGGAACCATCACAACGCCCTTGCGCTCAAACATGTAAGAAACTGAACCAGGATCTGCCATGTTGCCACCGTTGCGAGTAACTGCAACGCGGGTATCAGACGCAGCCCGATTGCGATTATCTGACAAACATTCGATTAGCAATGCGACGCCATTTGGTCCATAGCCTTCGTACATGATGGTCTGGTAATCCGCGCCGCCAGCTTCTACACCAGAGCCACGCTTAACTGCGCGATCGATGTTGTCGTTTGGAACTGAGCTCTTTTTAGCCTTTGTGATTGCATCGTAAAGTGTTGGATTCGCAGCTGGATCTCCCCCGCCAACTCGTGCAGCTACTTCTATGTTTTTGATTAGCTTCGCAAAAAGTTTTCCACGACGGGAATCGATCACAGCTTTTTTGTGCTTTGTGGTTGCCCATTTGGAATGTCCACTCATGCTGACCTCACCATGTCTACAAAATACTTATGAATTCTTAAATCTGAAGTGATCTCTGGATGAAAGGAAGTTGCCATGAGATTATCTTGCCTTACTGCAACTACCTGATCCGTACCGGTCAGAGATTTGCCTGCCGGAATTGCAGCAAGAACTTCCACTGCTGAACTCGCTGCTTCAACTAGCGGCGCGCGAATAAACACTGCGTGGTAATCAGGTTCGCCTATCGCAGGAATGTGTAAGTCAATTTCAAACGAATCAACTTGTCGCCCAAAAGCATTGCGCTTAGCGGTGATGCTTAATCCGCCTATAGTTTCTTGATCGGCTCGCCCATCGGAGATCGAGTTCGCCAGCATGATTAACCCTGCGCACGATCCATACATCGGGATTTGGGTGCGAAGTTCGCGTAGTGGCCCAAATAAGTTGTTTTTAACAGCCAGAATGCTCATGGTTGTTGATTCCCCACCAGGAATAACTAGACCAGCAATGTCTTTTAGTTGTTCAGCAGTTTTTACGAGGCGAACATCAACATCGAGCTGTTCGAGACAACGTGCGTGTTCCCGCACATCACCTTGGATTGCGAGAACCCCAATTACTGGGGACATAGCAACTACCAGCCGCGTTCAGCCAGACGATGTGGCACAGGAATGTCAGCAACGTTGATTCCAACCATCGCTTCACCCAAACCGCGTGATGCTTTCGCAATTTCGTCTGGGTTATCAAAGTGAAGTGTTGCCTGCACGATGGCATTTGCTCGCTTAACTGGATCGCCAGACTTGAAGATTCCAGAGCCAACAAATACGCCGTCAGCGCCAAGCTGCATCATCATGGCTGCATCTGCAGGCGTTGCAATTCCACCAGCTGTGAAAAGTACAACTGGAAGCGCACCCTTTTCAGCTACTTCGCAAACTAAATCGTAAGGAGCTTGAAGTTCTTTTGCTGCTACATAAAGTTCGTCTTTGCTCATCGAAGATAGTCGGCGAATCTCACCCTTGATTGTGCGGATGTGACCAGTTGCATTTGATACGTCACCAGTTCCTGCTTCACCCTTAGAGCGAATCATTGCGGCACCTTCATTAATACGACGAAGTGCTTCACCGAGATTTGTCGCACCACATACGAAAGGAACCGTGAAAGCCCATTTGTCGATGTGATTGATGTAATCAGCTGGAGTTAAAACTTCAGATTCGTCGATGTAGTCAACACCAAGACTTTGGATAACTTGCGCTTCAACAAAATGTCCGATGCGAGCTTTTGCCATAACTGGAATGGAAACTGCCTGAATGATTTCATCGATCATGGTCGGATCAGACATGCGAGCTACGCCACCCTGGGCGCGAATGTCTGCAGGTACGCGTTCCAGCGCCATTACTGCAATTGCGCCAGCATCTTCAGCAATCTTGGCCTGCTCCACGTTAACGACGTCCATAATGACGCCACCCTTGAGCATGTCGGCCATTCCGCGCTTAACGCGGGTAGTGCCAGTTACGCCTGTGCTTGCTGCATCCGTTGCCATGTTGTTCCTTTTAAAGTTTCTTAGGTTTCCCCAAGTCTAGCGAGCCGGGGCTTTTTTGCTAGTCGGCTAAGGCTGGCGGAATCTGGACATCCAGATCGACTGGGACAGGCGGTTTGGCCCTGCCAGCCAAACGGAAGAACCTAACCAAAAATTGCTCACGAATCTCAAGGCAATCACGTACTGCAGCCGTATGGAATTGCTGGCTCA
This sequence comes from Candidatus Nanopelagicales bacterium, assembly GCA_023257525.1. Lineage (GTDB taxonomy): Bacteria > Actinomycetota > Actinomycetes > S36-B12 > UBA5976 > UBA5976. Next base: position 4,048 of record JALRCB010000018.1, on the reverse strand, counting down.
TTTGGATGCGATCGCAGACTTGGGCCAACTCATCGAGCAAAGCTGAGGCATGCTGATTGCTTCGGATTTCGTTGACTTCCTCGGCTTCGTCCAAAGTCATAACCAAAATACTCGTTAACTCGTCTTCGACTTGGGTTCGCTCTGGCGAAGAGACTTCTTGCAAAATTAGTGCTTCGTGCGCAGCCTGTCCCCAAAGCACCGACAGCGCTGGATCAATTCCAGGCACTGCTGCCAACTCCGCAACGATTCCCCCACGTCTTACGAGTTGGCCGTGCAGCGCAAGTTCAGTTACTTCAATTCGATGATGCAGACGATCAAGTCGGCCGGCTTGATGTGACAAATACCAAACTGCAAAAGCAATGGCCACAACAAGGATGATCGATTGACTATTCATTAATCACTCCGCATCTCTGGGGTTATTCTGCCGCGACCTAGTCGACCAATCATTTGACCGGTTAGGTCTGGTTCAACTTTCACACCTGGCACTCGGATTGACTCGTACACATCGACGATGCGTTCGGCTACTACGGACCAGTCAAATTCCGCTGCTCGCAACTTTCCTTGCGCAGTAAGTTCTGCGCATCGGTTTGGGTCCGACAGCAAACCAGAAACTACTTTTGCTAAGTCGGCTGAATTTTCATTTTCGAATGTGATGCCAGCCTTGCCATGATCTAACACACGTTCAAAGGCTTCTAAGTCACTAGCAACTACGGGTGTCCCGCTTGCCATTGCCTCTAACAACACAATGCCAAAGGATTCGCCGCCAGTATTAGGTGCGACATATACAGTTCCGGATGCAAGGACGCTGGCCTTATCTTGAGGCGCGACCATGCCAAGCACAGTCACACTTGCTCGATCGTCTCGAGAAAGTTTCTTTAAAGTGTCGGCTGGCTCGCCTGGACCGGCGATAAGCAATCGAACATTTGGATGTTGTCGTCGAATTTCAGGATAAGCATCTACCAGTACCTGCAAACCTTTGCGTGGTTCGTCACCTCTGCCCAAGAAAACAATGGATTGATTCGCGCCGGGCCAACCAAACATTGGCTTGGCGTTTGTGAACGCTGAAATGTCAACGCCATTTGGAATCACTACTGCGTCGCCGCCCACATGCTTGATCAAGGTGGTTCGCGCTGCTTCACTAACTGCAATTCGAGCTGATACTTTCTCCATTGCAGTCTGCGCCAGCTTTGACAGCGTAAGCATCATGCGCGACTTATCCATTGAGGAATGCCAAGTTGCCACAATCGGACCTTTGGCGGCCCAACAAGCTAAGACCGAAAGGCTTGGGGCAAGCGGTTCATGCACATGCAGAACATCAAACTCGCCTTCCTCAATCCACTTCGAAACTTTTCGGGCAGCAATCGGACCAAAACTCAATCGCGCTACCGAACCGTTGTACTTAACCGCTCTTGGCTTTCCCGTTGAAACTACGTAATTCGGCAATAGCTCATCGAATTCAGCTGGTGCCAGCACGCTTACGTGATGACCCATTCGAATCAGGGCCTCAGCTAGATCTGCAACGTGTGCACTTACGCCGCCCGGAATGTCCCATGAGTATGGACAAACAATGCCAATCCTCATGAGGTTGCCTCTTGGAAAACTAAGTCTGGCCACACTGGTTGCAGTTGGTGCCAATTATCTGGATGTGCCGAGATATGTTTCTCGAAATTTGCTGCCACTAGTTTTGTAATCTCTTGAGCTCGTCGCAGGCGATCTCGACCCTGTACCGGACTTCGATCGAAAACAACTTCAGCATCAAAAGTGATCACTAGAGTTTCGCCGTCATACCAAGGTGCACAAGTAAAGAGCGGTCGGCCGGTATCTAACGCAAGTAAGGCTGCGCCAATTGGTAGCGAAGCGCGATGGCCAAAGAATTCGTTACTCATTCCACTCTTAGCAACATCGCGATCACCCAACAGCGCAACCAGTCGACCTTGATTAACGTGTTCCCGCAAGAACTCGTAAGTTCCACCTTCACCTGACAACGGCATCAGAGTTATACCGCGAGATTCACGGGCTTTAAGAAACTTTTGAAACACACCTTCAGGGCGAAGCCGCTCCGCAACCGTGCACAGAGAACCGAAATAGCGTGCGGCCCAAGCGCCAGCCCAATCCCAGTTTGCTAAATGTGGCAGCGTCAAAACCGCGCCGCCGGATTTCAGCGCGTCAAGAACAACTTCGGAATTTTCCGCACGGACTCGACCAAGCAATTGCTCATCAGACCATTTGGGCAACATAAAAGTTTCACAGTAGTAACGCATGTAACTTTGCATGGTTTTCAAGCTAAGCGGTCGAATTCTTGGATCGCCAACTTCGCAACCAAGTACTCGCGCCAAATTCAATTCGAGTTGCTTGATCGAATTAAGTTTTCCACGCCAAACAATCTGAGCTGCTTTATCGAAAAGATAGTAAGCCCAGCGAGTTGGCATAATCCAAAGCGCATTCCAGCCAAGCCAATACCCAAAATCAATAAGTCGCGATTTCACGCCTTTATCACCAGTTGTTTTCGTACGAACAAAATGCGTTGAATTACGGTAATCGTTGAAAGTACCGCAAGTGCTGCTAACGCGTATGGCATTACATCAGTAACTAAAGCTGAGATAAGTAGCGCAATCCAAATCAATAAGTTGCGTTCGGCCCGCTCTGCAATTCCAACTGTGCACTTGGCATCCAGTGACTCAGCTTTGGCACGAGCATATGAAGTCATCAAACTCATAACCAATGACAAAATTCCAGCGATCACGGCTAGTTGGCTGTTGCTGCTATCGGCGTTGACATAGATGTAGATCAATGCGCAAATAACTGCTGCGTCCGATATTCGATCCAAAGTTGAGTCTAGAAATGCTCCCCAAGGCCCAGCAGTGCCAAGCATGCGTGCCATGGTTCCATCAAGCAGGTCAATCAAGCCAAAAGCGCCAAACAAGATTGCGCCTATCAAGAAATTTCCTTGTGCCAAAAAGACCACTGAAATGAAAATTGTTGCGCCGCAACCAAACCAGGTAATTCCATCTGGGGTTACCTTCAGTCGCAACATAAGCCGGGCAACTGGGTCAATAAATCGAGCAGCTGAACGACGCGCGTTTGCGTTATCAAGCACGATAAATTCCTCTACTGCCAAATGGCCGCTACTATTCGTAGGGATATGACGATGTTACCTAGTTCCGATGTGCACTCAGGGCACCCGCACGTATTGATTTATGTAATCACCTCTGAAACATCCGACCTGGCACAGGTTTACGCCAACATGGGGGCGCAGCCTGTAAGCGACACCTCACCTTTTGCCACCTTTGAAAAACTTCCAAATGTGGTTGCAATCGTGCATCGACCGTCCCAGGCTGATCAAAGAATTCTCGATTCCTGCGACGCCTTTGTTGCGTCGTTAGATGGCGCCGCTGGAGTAGATCCAAAAATTGTTGAATTCTGGTCAGGTGCGCGCGATGCGACGTTACCCCGACACATCTTGGCGTTCAATGTTGTACACGGCCGCGCTGACTTTGATGAATTATGTGCCATCGCCAGCCGAGTTCTCGAGCCGGACTTATTGGTTCGCTACTTACCTATCGATTCTGATGATGAACTATCGCTAACAGGCGTTTATGACATTCTCACCAGCGAAATCCACGCTTTAGTTGATGCCAAATGGATAACCAAAGCTGCTGACCCAGAACACATTGCAATCACCAGTTCGGCTCGCGAGGATTTGTTCGATCAACTGGCTTACCTTGGCCTCGATGATTTGACTCTGGAAAATCACACTTCCGGTTTGCCAATTAGCGTTACAAAACTTGAAGCAGCCTGGTTACATCCAGATGTAGTGACCATAACTCCAATTGATGATGGGGTTGGCGTTAATACTTTCAGAAATTGGATGTCGATCCTGCAACCCATTTGGGTCCCGGTACTTAACTTGGCCGAAGTTTCCTGCGATGCCTACGATGCAATGGAACGTGTAGGAATATCAATCACTGAAGATCTAGCTCGCATGTGGGGGCCGAATGAAAATTTGGATCTCTTTGAAAAAGTTTCTGGTACCGCTAAGCATTTGAAT
>JALRCB010000189.1 GCA_023257525.1 Candidatus Nanopelagicales bacterium | reverse complement strand
AGCGCACGCCAGGCAGGTCTTTTACACGACCGCCGCGGATTAGCACTACCGAGTGCTCTTGAAGATTGTGGCCCTCACCACCGATGTAAGAGATCACCTCAAAACCGTTGGTTAAGCGAACCTTTGCCACTTTACGCAATGCCGAATTTGGCTTTTTTGGTGTCGTCGTGTAAACACGGGTGCAAACACCGCGGCGCTGGGGGCTATTCTGCAACGCAGGGCTTTTGCTCTTGATGACTAGTCGTGAGCGTGGCTTACGCAGCAGCTGATTAATTGTTGGCATAAATATATACTCGCTTATTACTTTTATCTTTAAAATCAATAACTTATTAAATTTAACTGGCTATTTACTAAGCAATTGATTTTGTTATAAATCAGTAGAACTCAGCATTCTAGCTTGACCAGCCCTTCCCGTCAACTTGTTGGGAAAGACTGGCCAATGTGCCGATGGCTACCCTAACTTTGCTCAGCTTCACCTTCAGGGGTCGCAGCAGCCTCAACCTGTTCAGCCACAGCACCAACATCCAAGGCCAGAGCCTCTTCAGCAGCAATCATCTGGGCACGATCACGCTCAAATTGCTCTCGCACTTTTCTCGCCCGACGATAGGCCAAACCAGTACCCGCTGGAATTAGTCGACCAATAATGACGTTTTCCTTTAAGCCTCTTAAGGTGTCCACTTTGCCCATGATGGCTGCTTCCGTTAAAACACGGGTGGTCTCTTGGAAGGATGCCGCCGAAATAAAGCTATCGGTCGACAAGGATGCCTTCGTGATTCCAAGCAGAATATTTTCGAACTGAGCGGGTTGTTTACCTTCTGCGATGACTCGATCATTTTCGTCATACAGCTTGGAGCGCTCTACTTGCTCACCGGTAATGAAGTTCGTATCGCCAGCATTGGTAATATGAACACGACGCAACATTTGGCGCACAATTACTTCGATGTGCTTATCGTTGATCTTTACACCTTGTAGTCGATAAACGTCTTGAACCTCATCGACGATGTAGATCGCTAATTCTTCAATTCCCTTGAGATGCAAAATATCGTGTGGGTCAGCTGGGCCTTCCACAATCATTTCGCCCTTGTTCACCACTTGACCATCATGAACTAAGACCTGCTTCTCTTTTGGAATGAGGAATTCGCTGCTCTCACCATCCATATCGGTAATGACCAAGCGCTGCTTACCCTTTGTTTCTTTACCAAACGAAACGGTTCCAGTCACCTTGGCCAAAATAGCAGCATCTTTCGGTGAGCGAGCTTCGAAAAGTTCAGCAACTCGTGGCAAGCCGCCAGTAATATCACGCGTCTTTTGTGACTCAATTGGAATACGTGCCAACACCTCACCAACCTCGATCTTCTGGCCATCTTTAACAGTAATCAATGCGCCCACTTGAAGGCCGATCGTTACTGGATGATCGGTACCAGCAATCTTGGTTTGATTTCCTTTTTCATCGAGCAACTGAATGACTGGACGCAAGCCTTTGCTGGCTGCTGAACGACGCTTACCATCAATCACCACTAAGGTTGATAAACCCGTAACTTCATCGACTTGCTTGGCAACCGTTACGCCTTCTTCAACATTCTCAAAGCGTGCAATACCTGCATACTCAGAAATAATCGGGCGAGTTAATGGATCCCATGTTGCAATGCTGGTTCCAGCTTTTACGCTTGCGCCCTCTTTCACTAGCAAGGTCGCTCCATATGGAATCTTATGGCGCTCGCGCTCGCGACCGTTGTCATCTAAGACCAAGGCCTCGCCCGAACGAGAAATCACGACTTGCTCGCCCTTAGCGTTGGTTACAAATCGCATGGTGGAAGAGAACTTCAATGAACCGTTCGACTTCACCTCCACATTGCTGGCAACCAAAGCACGTGA
>JALRCB010000188.1 GCA_023257525.1 Candidatus Nanopelagicales bacterium | reverse complement strand
AGTTGATTGCGCCAAATGGCGAGCGGTTTGGTGAGGTTGAAAATATCCAAATCTCTTCAGCTGCTTACAGTCAGTTCGCCCGTACTCTGGTGTGGGGAGCCTTTGGTTTATTGGTTCTGCTAGCTCTAAGCAATTTTGTTAAGCGAAGAAAAGATAAGCGTTCATTAAAAGCTCCGGCGCGCTAGTTTACGAACAGGTGGTTTGAGAACACAGTGTCATCATTTATCGGACAAACATCTGGGATGGCCGCTGGCACGCTTGCTAGCCGGATCACCGGTGTTTTCCGAGATATTGCATTAGTTGCTGCCATTGGCACTGGGGTCTTCTCCGATACATATTCAGTCGCTAACAGCATTCCCAATATCATTTACATCCTGATTGCAGGTGGCGCAATCAATGCAGTCTTTATTCCGGCACTTGTTCGTCACATGGAAGATGATGAAGATCAAGGCAAGCAGTTCACCGATCAACTACTGACACTTGTTGGATTGGTGCTTTTCGGAATCGTCATACTTACTGTGTTAATTGCAGGATTGATTGTGCATTTGTATGCAACTCGTCTTTGGTCTCCCCAAGAGTTTGATGTTGCAACGATGTTTGCACGTTGGTGTCTGCCACAAATCTTCTTTTACGGTATCTACACGTTAGCCTCCCAGATTTTGAATTCGCGCAATTCATTTTCACTTCCTATGTATGCACCAATTGTGAACAACGTAATTGTGATTGCTACCGCAGCAATCTTTATATCGTTGATGTCTGCAGTGCCTACTGCCAGCTCAGTAACATCGGCACAAATTAATTTACTTGGATTTGGGACAACACTTGGAGTAATGGCGCAAGCGATGATATTGATTCCTGCGCTTCGCAAAGCCGGATATAGTTTCCGACCTAACTTTAAATTCAAGAATGTAGGAAACGGCAAAGTTGGAAATCTTGCTAAGTGGACCATTGGTTTTGTATTAGTGAATCAAGTAACTTTCTTGATGGTCTCGAATTTAACAACGCTGGCAAACGTCTTGGTTGCTGGTAATCCAGACACTGTTGCCGTTGGGTTCACTTCATATCAAAAAGGGCAGCTCATGATGATGCTGCCGCATTCAATCATTACGGTTTCAGTAATAACTGCCTTGTTGCCTCGACTAAGTAGACAGGCGCACGATAAAGATTTGTCAGCATTCGGTGGCGAACTTTCGGCATCGTTGCGATTGGTGACTGCGCTCATAATTCCGAGCGCGGTGTTTTTGCTCGCAGCGGGACCATGGATTGGCGCACTGCTTTACGGTTACGGCGCATCATCAACAGCCCAGGGCGCAGCATTAGGCGCCGTCGCTTCAATGTTTGCGTTAGGCCTGCCGGCATTTTCGTTGTTCTATGTTTTGCTGCGCAGTTATTACGCCCAGGAAAATACCAAGACCCCATTTATGATCAATCTTGGTTTTAACGCACTACATATACTTATTGGTTTTGCACTCTTTGGCCTTCTACCAGATGGGTTACAAGTCGCCGGTTTGGCTTTGGGTTACTCACTTTCGTATGTCATTACCTGTGGGTTAACTTGGCACCGGGTTGGAAAGCGAGTGCCGGAGATACGAAAGAATGGCCACTTCAGGCTGATGGTGCGCGTTGTGTCTTCCAGTCTGCTGTCTGCTCTCGTTGCATATGTTTTAGTTAGGCTCACCATTACTAATCAGACAGAACTTTCTGCGCTTCGGCTTGGCTTGGCTATTGGAGTTTTTGCAACTTCCTTTTCGTTGATCTATTTAGGGTTGGCAAAAGTGTTGCGAATATCTGAAGTATTGGCAGTCCTGGCGTTAGTTCGCAGAAAATAGACAACTAAACTTCAATCATGAGTGACTCCAATGACCGTATCTTTTACGGT
>JALRCB010000187.1 GCA_023257525.1 Candidatus Nanopelagicales bacterium | reverse complement strand
GACACAATTACCGATTACTTCAATCCACTTTATGCCCAAATGAAATATGACACCGGCCCGGACGCAGATGAAAAGTTTGCAGCTTGGTGTGAAGGGCGAACTGGTTACCCATTTGTCGATGCGGGTATGCGCCAATTGCGTACCGAGGGTTGGATGCATAACCGAGTGCGAATGGTTGTGGCATCATTCTTACTCAAAGACCTACACATCGAATGGCAACGCGGTGCCAACTACTTCTTTGACTGGTTACTCGATGGCGATCTTGCTAGCAATAGTCATGGCTGGCAATGGACTGCAGGTTGCGGCACAGATGCCTCGCCTTACTACCGAGTGTTTAATCCAATTGGGCAAGGAATCAAATTCGATCCAAATGGCGAATACGTTCGCAAATACATTCCTGAACTCGCTCACATTCCAGGCGGCGCCGTTCATGAACCTTGGAATGTCCCTGGCGCTTTTGAACACGGTTATCCAGAACCAATCGTTGATCATGCAGCGGAACGACTTGAAGCACTAGATCGCTTAAGTAAGTTGCCAAAGGGAGCACAAGTTGCCGATAACCCTCGTGATGGCAAACCAAAGGCTAAACCAGCGAAAAAGGCATCGCCCAAGAAGACGACTAAATCTAAAGACGAAGAATTGAAGCTAATTCACGACTTTGAATAGCTACGCGACCGGTTCGCGGGAGTCATACTTCATAAATGGTTTGTGCCATTTCACGAGCGCGTAAGTGCAAGCGATACATGCAACACCACCGCTAACAACTGATAACTGCTCCCCGCCGATTGCCGCAACTGTTCCTGATTCAAAGTCACCAAGCCTTGGGCCACCTGCAACGACGACAGTAAATAAACCTTGCAGCCGGCCGCGATAGTCATCGGGCACAACTACTTGAAGCATCGTCGTTCGGAAAATTGCACTGATGTTGTCTGCTGCGCCAGCAATCGCCAAGAAGAACAAAGCCAGATAAAGATTTTGTGTCAGGCCAAAAGCAGTGATCGCTGCACCCCAACCAACAATTGCCCAGATGATTGCGGTTCCTTGCTTATAGATTCGCTGCAACGGACCGCTAAAGACGGCAGAGAGTGCTGCGCCGAATGCTGGAGCTGCAGTAAGTAATCCAACAATCGCTGCAGTTGACAGTGCCGAATCGTCATACCAAAGTAATGCGATCGCTGGAAAAAGCGCACGCGGCATTCCAAAAATCATGGCAACCAGATCTACGTAAAACGTCATTTGGATGTTTCGTTTGCCTTTTAGAAATCCCAGGCCTTCTTTGATGCTTGAAAGATTTGGTTTTAGCGGCGCCCCAGACATCGGTGGAAGCTTCGGAAGCGACCACATTGCCCACATCATCACAGTGAAAGCAACAGCATCTATTGCGTAAGCAATCGCAACCTTTCCAGTAAGGCCAATCAAAATGCCACCAAGCAATGGTCCGATTGTGAAGCCGATGTTCCAAGTTAAGAATGAAAGTGAGTTAGCAGCTTGTAGATGTTCTTTCGGGACAATCCTTGGAATTATCGCCTGTCTAGCCGGATTGCCAATGGCATAGAAACCCGATGACATTGCTACGAATAAATACAGTGGCCAAGCCTGTTGATTGTCTTGTAATGCCTGAATCAGTAACAGGACGCTTGACCCAGCCATGCCCACGGCCGAAACAAATCCGATCATTCTGCGGTCGTACGAATCCGACATTGCCCCGCCAAATAGGCCCAGTGCAACCAGTGGGATCAGCTGAGCCAGCCCAACCAGACCAACTGCAAATGAAGACTTTGTGATGTCATAAACCTGAATCGCGACGGCAACTGCTGTCATCTGCTGGCCAATGTTGCTAATGGAAACAGCCGTGAATATTCGACGATACGCCGGAATCTCCC
>JALRCB010000186.1 GCA_023257525.1 Candidatus Nanopelagicales bacterium | reverse complement strand
CGCTTTGCGCACAACCCGCTAGCAACAATACAGCGGTACAAGTGGCAATGATCCTTCGCATATCGAAAGCCTAGATGCCATGACAGGCACTGTCTCTTTGGAATCGCACGTATTTCTCTCATTTATTCAACCTTGAGAGCACTTGTTCTTGGCATTTCGCAGTGGTGGGGCGGGTCGGGCTCGAACCGACGACCCACGGATTATGAGTCCGATGCTCTGACCAACTGAGCTACCGCCCCGAGAAACACCAGTCTATTGGGTCGGTGTTGCGATTGGAATTTGGATTTCGTTTCTACGCAAGAATGATGGGGTCCAAGGTGGATCAAAGCGAGCATACCTAGGTGCACTGATTTCAGTCATTCCATTCTGATCAAGCTGCTGCCTTAATTGAGCCAATTGGCGTTGGTATGCACTCTCGGTCCATCGACCTGTGAATCTCGCAACTGCAACCAATTGCTCAGGCATCTGCCTGAGAGTGACCTTTGAGTTTGTTGGTAACGGTAAGTCATCAAGAGTCATACCTGCCGGCATAACAAAACTGACAATCTGTAAATGATTTGAAGACTCTTGAATCACTGGCGATGTCATCGCAATCTTGGTGGATGAATTCTCAGACTTCGATTCTTGGATCACGGGCGAGGTCATTGCAATTGTTGTGTTGGGCTCATTGCTTCCTGAGATGTAACCAATTAGCGAGCGAAATGCGATGCTGCCTGCAGATTGGAAGTCTGCTGACACCGTGACATCAGCAAACACGCAGGCCTCATACCGGCGAACTTCAAACTTTGGGAACTTACGTTCGACTGTGTATTTCTGCTCTTCGGTCATGCTCTTAATGTAGGCGACAAATCACTTTGCCTGAACACTTTTTGCTAATGGCTTAGAACTGCCACTCTTTAACACCTTGAGTCCCACCCATAGCTAAATCTGCGGTGATTTTTCCAATAGCTGGAACGTACTTAAAGCCATGGCCTGAACATGGCGAGCAAACGGTAAGCGGACCCTTGCGATCCAAAATGAAGTGTTCGTTTGGTTCATTGGTATAAATACATGTTGTCGAAGTGACTTTGTCGGCATCCAATCCTGGGTACCACTGCGCTACGTATTCCTGAAGCGCCAATTCAAACTTGCGATTGACTTCAAAACTTCGATTATCTAAATCAAGCTCATCGTGCACCAGATGTGAGCCAACCTTTACGCCTTCGCCAGGTGTCCAGAGCCCATACCAGCTATTCTCAACTTCGGGCTGGGCGCTAAGACCTCGATGGATAAACGTTGGCCATAAATTTATGTCGTCAAAACCTGGTCGAGGCGCAAAATGGGATGGCTGGGCTCGAACCGCATGCAGAGGCCGAAGTGAAACATGGTGACCAATAAGTCGGGGGAGCCAAGCTCCGGCAGAAACCACTACAGATTTTGTCCGCAGAGTTTGATCAGCGGTTTCGATGATTGCGTACTCTCCATCTATTTCGACGGTTTCAACCTTTGTGTTATCCCAAATTTCGCCACCCAGTTCAACAATCCGTCGCCATAAAGTGTCAACGGTTCGTTGCGCATGAGCTCGACCGCCATCAGGACTATAAACGACATTTGCATCAAAAGTAATTCCAGGCCAGCGCTCATTTGCCGCTTCGGGAGACATGCGCTCACACGTAAGTCCTTGGGCTTTCAAGTTTGATTCAATGTCAGCGACTACTTTGGCTGGTCCATGATCGACGTGCCCGATTAACTCAACAAGAGTCTCATTGGATTCCGCTTCTAGTTCGCGCCAAAGGTCAAGAGCAGCAATGCCGAGGGTTGTGTATGTCTTCTGCTCATGTCCGAGGCGAAAGATCCTGGTGCCACCATGAGAACTTCCCGAAACATGATTGTGGGTGAATTGTTCGAGCAAAAGAACGCTGCGGCCACGCTTTGCCAACTGCCAAGCAGTT
>JALRCB010000185.1 GCA_023257525.1 Candidatus Nanopelagicales bacterium | reverse complement strand
CGTAAAGTGCAGACACACTCTCGGTATTAACTTTTAAGTTTTGGGCTTGGCGAACTAAAGCCCGACTAAAGTCCGCGGGATCTGCTGATTGAGTCGCAACGTAATTTTCAGTCGGCGCAGTTGCTGCAACTAAATCTAGCGTCGTTAACTGCATCCAGTTGTGATCACTTAGCACCGAGAGCAATGCAGAAAGTCGCTCATTGGATATTTTCCACTTAGATGGCGCCAACACAATTACGGTACGAGAGTTTTGTGGTGATTCTGCAGTCATCATGCCAATCTCACTCTTAATGCAGGTAATAGCGGCGAAGAAGCTGGCATCATCTTTATCTGCACTAGATAAACAATTCGAAGTACCTAAATCATGAACTAAGACTGGGTTAGAAGCCGAAGTAACTACAGCTGAAGTAGTTTCGCGTTCATTGCCGCGAAGGAAGTCATTTGAAACTATGGAGCGAACACCTTGTTGAGTTAGTAGCGAAACTGTTTCTCGATCTGCAATTCCTTGAGTTGGCGTATAAAAAATCTGTCGATCCCCAGATGCCAAACGGGTTTGGTTAATAGCATCAGTTAAGCCATCTTGTTGATCTGCCCGAACTAATGCCGTTAAGTCAGCGTGGCCATAGGGCAACATTGCAGTTGTTGGAGCTAACCCAGAAAGTGCTGCTCGAAGTTTTTCAGGAACATCGGAGACTGCAACTTTTTCAAGTTGATCCAACCAGGGAAGCAAAGCTGAGTCTTGTAGCCAAGAAACCTTGGTCGGATCTTGATTGATGATTAAGTTGGTCAGTCTCTTGGCTTCAGCTAAATCCTTCTTCTGATCTGTGATCTCATCGTTTGCCAAGTGGGTATTCAAAGTTGTTAATGGAATTACCAAAGAGACATTTGTCGGTTTGATATCTGAATTAAAAAACCAGGGCGTAGTAATCACAGTTGCTTCATTGGCCGTGGGTAGGTCTGGCTTAACTCCAAAGCCATAAACCCCCGAAGCATTGTCACCCAATACTTGTTCGCCACGAAACGTGATTTGCCAATTCTTGCTAACTCCAGGCGCAATGTTTCGCAATATTGCCGAAGTCTCAGAAGGAATCAACTCAGTTGCGCTGGTTGGATCCGCAAGAAGCTCAGATAATTCACCGCGAGATTTAATCGACGGGGTAGAAACTAAATTGAGTTCGAGTTTGGAAATTGTTTGACTCGAAGTATTCGTGAAAGTTCCCTTCAAAGAAACAACGTGGCTGTTACTTAAAGTTCCACCAGAATCAGCAACCGCTGAAATATTCAACCCAGTTATGTTGACTGAATCTCCCTCGGCTGCGTTTGAAGTTGCAACGGGAATACTCAGCAGCCCAATCCCAAGACCGACTATCGCTAAAACCGATGTGACGCGGGAGGATCCAAGTCGAATTGGCCTCAATTTCGGCGCAGATTCGAATACTCGTTGAGGGCTCACCACCTAAGAATACCTACAAATATTGGACTTTTCGTAATTACATCTAGGCTAGGTGAAGTTATGAACAACTCATCGCCACAAGCAATTGCAACCGGAGCAGTCACTGCTGCTCTGAGCCAGATGCCTGATGTGATGGAACTTGCCCAGTTGTTTAAAGCTGCAGGATTTGAGTTTGCAATTGTCGGTGGTCCAGTACGGGACTTGATACTTAATCGTGAAATAACTGATCTAGATTTCACAACGAACGCACAGCCGGAACAAATCCTTAACTTAGTTACCCCATGGGCTGACACTGTTTGGGATATTGGAATTGCGTTTGGCACTGTCGGTGCCCGCCGGAAAGATTTCCAGGTTGAGATTACAACTTACCGATCAGAAATCTATAACGATGAAAGTCGTAAACCTGAAGTAACTTTCGGAACTTCGTTAGACGATGACTTGATTCGACGTGACTTCACAATCAATGCGATGGCCGTGAGATTGCCCGAACTCAC
>JALRCB010000184.1 GCA_023257525.1 Candidatus Nanopelagicales bacterium | reverse complement strand
TTCTTGATGATCTGCTCCGTAACGAGTAGGTTCAATGTCAGCGCCGCCTGCCATTACTAATCCGTCTAGGCGAGAGATTGCATCGTGATTATTGGCATCCGGCGGGAGAATTACTACCGAAGCACCAGCAGCCTGCAATTTGTTTACGTAGTTCCAAGGAATCAGTGCTGCAGGTATATCCCATGCGCCCCATTTGGCAGGCTCGAGATACGAGGTGAGTCCAATTACTGGCTGCTTCATGATTTGAGTTTATGCCTAACTTTGCCGGGCAACTAAGCCGAGCACGTTGCAAATGATTCGAGCGTTATTTAGCGCGCCAATTCCATCAACATCGCTATCCGGCATAAATTCAACCAAAGTAAAGCCTGCGATAGAACCCTTGGCAGAGATGCCGTGCAGCAGATCAACTACATTCCAGTAAGTCAAGCCTCCGGGAGCTCTACCAATAACACCCGGAACTATAGAAGGATCAAGGGCATCACAATCCAGATCAATGATTACTTTTGCTCCTGCGGGAACTAAATCTATTACTTGTTGGATTCCATTGGCCGCTACATCGCGAGCAGACACAAACTTAACTCCAGATGCTTTTGCATCTTCAAAATCTTGCGGCCGTGCAGAGCCAATACCTCGTTGGCCAACTTGAATCTGTCCAATTACATGAGCCATTTCAAATGATCGGCGCATTGTTGATGACAGCCCAAGTTTTTCGCCGCCAACTTCATCGCGATAGTCGATATGAGCATCAATTTGGACTACGACGTATTCGCCATGGCCTGCGAAAGCATCGATTACTGGAATTGGAATGGAATCATCACCACCTAGTACAACAGGTACGCCGCCGCGCTCCACGATTGCCGAAACAGTAGACCGGATTCGCTCCCGATTAGCTGGAGCATCTGCTTCGTCGTATTCCAAATTTCCTAAGTCGATCGAGTCCACACCATTTGGAAACATTGGGCCGCCCAAATCAAAGTCCATGTGGGTGATGTTTGCCTGGTAGATGCTGATTGCATCACGGATCACATCAGGGGCTTCTGCGCAGTATGCACCAACAGATGGGTAGGGGGTTGCACATGGAGCACCAAGAATTACAGATCCGCCCGTTACATCGGAAACAGTTCCAGATGGCAGTCCCATGAAAGTGGATGTCGTTTGAGAACCCATCATGGTTCCAAAGCTCTTGCGGGTCATGGCTACTCCTTGAGTGAATGGGTACTCGCAGTTTATTAGGCAGGTATGCATGACGTATCGGACATCTTGCGAGAGAATTCATTTATGACTCAACGTGGATACGCAGTAGTAACCGGAGCCAGTAGCGGAATTGGCGCAGCCACTGCTCGGGCCTTAGCCAAAGAGGGCTATCAAGTAATCGCCGCCGCTAGGCGAGTGGACATGCTGGCTGACTTGGCGAAAGAGAACCAACTCATAACCGCATGGGAATTAGATGTAACGGATCAAGCAAGCGTTGATGCCTTGGCTGCACATCTTGCTGACAAAACGGTCAACGTATTGGTTGCAAATGCCGGTGGAGCTTTCGATGGTGCCAGTGTTGCCGAAGCAGATGTTGAAAGTTGGATTAAGTCCTATGACGTAAATGTGATTGGCGCATTGCGTTCAATCAAGGCGATGATTCCAGCCTTGATTAAGTCAGGCGAAGGAACCATTGTGTTGATGGGATCGACCGCGGGACGAATCGTTTATGAAAATGGCGGCAGTTACACCGCTGCAAAACATGCCGTAGCGGCTCTTGCTGAAACTTTGAGATTAGAACTTGCTGGTGAGCCAGTTCGAGTTGTTGAACTAGCACCAGGAATGGTTAAGACTGACGAATTCGCAGTAAAGCGATTTGGTGGCGACAAAGAACGTGCAGCAAAGATTTACGAAGGTGTTGCTGAGCCGTTGACCGCAGACGATGTTGCTGAAGCGGTTCGTTGGAGCGTTATGTTGCCGCA
>JALRCB010000183.1 GCA_023257525.1 Candidatus Nanopelagicales bacterium | reverse complement strand
TTCAACCCAGAAGAAACTGCTGACAACATGAAGCAGTACGGCGGATTCATTCCTGGCATCCGTGCCGGCAAGCCAACCGCTGACTACCTTGCCTATGTTTTGAACCGCATCACGCTGCCAGGTGCTTTATACCTTGCAACGATTGCGACTCTGCCTTACTTGGCCTTTGAGGCGCTTGGTGTTGGCTCTCGTTTTGCTTTCGGTGGAACAAGTATCTTGATCATCGTCGGTGTAGCTCTAGACACCGTGAAGCAAATTGAAAGTCAGTTGCAACAGCGCAATTACGAAGGCTTCCTGAAGTAATGCGCCTGCTCATCATGGGGCCACCAGGAGCTGGCAAAGGTACTCAAGCAGCCATGATCTGCGAAGAGTTTGGAATTCCACATGTATCAACTGGCGATCTATTTCGTTTGAACCTGACGCAGGGAACCGCACTAGGTCAAGAAGCTAAGAAGTACATGGATGCTGGCGAGTACGTTCCAGATTCAGTTACTAACGGTATGGTTCGCGAACGTCTTAAGGATGCTGACACTCAAGTTGGATTCCTCCTTGATGGCTACCCACGCACTGTTGCCCAAGTTGCGGAACTTGATGGCATGCTTAGCGCCAAGCCACTAGACCGAGTCATTGAACTAACTGCATATACTGACGTAGTTGTTAAGCGCTTACTTGGCAGAGCTATTGAACAAGGTCGCGCAGACGACACTGAAGAAGTGATTCGTCGCCGACTTGAAGTTTATGAAGAGCAAACCGCACCACTAACTGCTCTTTACAAATCACGCGGACTGCTTGTGCAGGTTGATGGACTTGGCTCCGTTGAAGAAGTTACTGCGCGAATCTCTGCTGCGTTAAATAGTTAGTAGGACCAAATGTTTGGTCGTAAAAGTAAATTTGAAATCAAAACACCCGATCAATTTCTTTTGATGCGCAAAGCCGGACTTGTTGTTGCAGATGTACTTGCTCGCATGCAAGTTGAAGCAGTTCCCGGTGTCACAACCGAACAACTTGATCGCATTGCTCGAGAGATGTTAAAGGCTGCTGGTGCTGAATCATCTTTCCTTGGTTACTTTGGCTACCCTTCAGTTATTTGCGCGTCAGTTAATGAAGAAGTAGTTCATGCAATTCCGAATCCACGAACTTTGCAAGACGGTGACATTCTTTCGGTTGACTTTGGCGCGATCGTTGAAGGTTGGAATGGCGACGCTGCAGTCACAATTGAAATCGGAACTGCAATTGAAAAACAAACTGCGCTGAGTAAAGCAACAGAACTTTCGATGTGGGCTGGCTTATCTAAAGCGGTTGCCGGAAATCGTCTTTCTGACATTAGTCATGCAGTTGAAAAAACAATTCGCGCTGCAGGTCCATACGGAATTTTAGAAGAGTACGGTGGCCATGGAATCGGAACCAAAATGCACATGGATCCACTTGTTCCTAACTATGGTGAACCTGGACATGGACCAGAGTTAGTCGTAGGTATGGCACTTGCCATTGAACCGATGGCAACTTTAGGTAGTCGTCACGTGCGAACTCTGGAAGATCAGTGGACCGTGGTAACCACTGATGGTTCCCGCGCTGCACATTGGGAACACACCGTTGCCATCACCGAAGAAGGCCCGTGGGTGCTAACAGCCCACGATGGGGGAGCCGCTTACTTCCGGGCCCATGGAATCCCTAGTCCAGCTGCAAAATACGCAGTTTGATTGAGTAATTGATCCAGATCTTGCCAATTGGTCAGGCTAGAAATTGAAAAACCCTTATTTCAATGGGGGGTCAATCCCAGGATTTCATGTTTTGCAGGGTATTGCCGTAACATCGGACGTCGGTCCTCTTGCAATTCCGTAAGAGAGCCGCTTCTGAGGGAGTACAAGACCTTTATGGCCAAAAAAGACGGCGCCATCGAAATTGAGGGCACTATCACCGAGGCTCTGCCGAACGCTATGTTCCGCGTAGAACTCGAAAA
>JALRCB010000182.1 GCA_023257525.1 Candidatus Nanopelagicales bacterium | reverse complement strand
GCTGACCCAGGTACTTTAGAAGACCTTCGCCCTGACATCAATGGCATTGCATTAACTACAGCATCTACTGCAGCGGGCGCAATGACATTTCGCGTTGGCCCCTTGCAAAGTGACTCAGACCTAATCAGATCTGCAATCGAAGATCAGTTAGTTCGCGCTGACGTAATTATTACGGCCTGTGGCATGAATGCTGGCGACTATGACTTGCTGACAAACGTGCTGCGACAACTTGGGCGGATTGAAATTTCTCGAGTCAACATGACACCAGGTGGCGCCCAAGGCTTTGGTTTAATCGGTCCAGACTCAACTCCAATTTTCATCTTGCCCGGCAACCCAGTTGGCGCGCTGCTGTCCTTTGACATTTTCGTGCGACCTTTAATCCGAAGGCTTATGGGACATAGCAAGTTGCACCATCGGGTTTTGGAAGCGCGACTTGAGACAACTGTTGATGGCGCTGGTGATGATGCACGTTATGTGCGCGCGCACGTTTCTAAATCTGGCAACATGCGGGTAGTTCGCTCACTTGAAAACAACAACGATCATCCGCTGGCTGGCTTAGGAACTGCAGATGCGTTAGTTGTTGTGCCTGCCGGAACTGCGCGCTTGCATGCTGGTGAAACCGTAAAAGTTATTCAACTTGATGCTCTGAGTGATGAATAACTAAGGTGAGCAAGTGACGAAAGCTTGGCCGGCCACTTTGAGCCACGGTGATGTAAGAGTTCGACCGCTGCGGGTTCGCGATGCCAGAAGATGGCAACAGTTGCGACAAACAAATAATGACTGGCTGCAAGAGTGGGAAGCTACATCACCAATGCCAAGTCTTGAGCCACCTCCGACGTTTCGACAAAGTGCCAAGCGCATGTTAGCTGAAGCCAAACTAGGTCGAACTATGCCATTCGTTGTCGAATACCAAGGAACCTTTGTTGGCCAGATCAACGTTTCGGACATAACGTACGGATCGCTTCGGGGCTGCCACTTTGGCTATTGGATAGATGAGTCCGCTTCGGACAAGAGAGTTATGACCACGGCCGCAGCCTTGGTAACCGACCACTTACTAGAAACTCTGAAGTTGCACCGGATCGAAATCGCAGTGCGGCCTGAGAATATTCCAAGTAACCGCTTGGCAATTCGCTTGGGCTACAGCTTCGAAGGTGTTCGCACAGCCTTCTTGCACATCAATGGCAAATGGCGAGATCACAACGTCTACGTCATGATGCCCGACACCATCTCGGGCTCAGTGATCGATCACATCTTTAGCTAGTGCGACACGAGAAGCCGATAACCCTTTAGTTCCGCAAGATATCGGGAATTTAGCCGTACCGTAAATAACCATGACCGGCTTGTTATATCTCATCGTTGTAGTGATGTGGGCCGTTGTCTTAGTTCCGATCTGGTTAAAGAGTCACGACCGCGCTCAAGTTGAAAAAGGTTTGCGCGAAGAAGGCGAAGCAACAGCTAGATGGCGTTGGCAACAGCGTGAACCTAAGTCATCACGCCAACTTGCTTTCATTCGTCGACGTAGAGCAGCTATGACATTGTTCACTGCATTAGTAGCAACTGTTGTATTAAGTGCAGCCGGCAAGATTTCAGTTTTCTGGGTCGCAGCACCAACACTTCTAATAGTTGGCTTCACTGCAGTTGCAGCACGTAACGCAAAGTATGCACCGCGCCCAGTTCGCCAACAACAAACTAAAGATGAAACTGCGCCAAGAACTCAAGCTGCAGCGCCAGATCATCGCACCGAAATTATTTCGTTAACCGAAACTGTTACCGAAACTCGTCGGACCTGGCAGCCAGTTGAAACTCCATTGCCTTCGTATGTAAAGGCCGACAAAGCAACTACGTATTCCCGAGTTATCGATTCCGAAAAACCATGGACAGGTCAAGACATGGTCGAGCAAGCTGAACTACTTAAGGCTCAGCGGGCTGCTCGAATTCAGGAATCACAAAAGCGCCTGGAAGAGGCT
>JALRCB010000181.1 GCA_023257525.1 Candidatus Nanopelagicales bacterium | reverse complement strand
TCCGCCTGAAACTGGGCAAAACTACTTTCAAGAATGTCCCTAGTTCGTGCACGACCAAATTGTTCGATCAGGTTAATGGCCATGTTGTAGGTTGGGCGAAAGCTCGAGTTCAGCGGATATGTTCTCCTACTAGCCAAACTTGCGACTGTTTGTGGGTCCATATTATTGGACCACTGAATCAGTGAGTGACCTTCGACATCAATACCGCGACGGCCTGCACGACCAGTGAGTTGAGTGTATTCGCCTGGAGTCAGAGGGAGACGTGCTTCGCCGTTAAATTTCTCAAGTTTTTCCAGAACAACTGTCCTTGCCGGCATATTGATACCTAATGCAAGAGTTTCAGTGGCAAAAACCACTTTGACTAATTTCTTTTGAAATAACTCTTCAACTACTTCCTTGAATGCAGGCAAAAGTCCAGCATGGTGAGCTGCAACTCCGCGTTCCAAACCGTCAATCCAGTCCCAATACCCCAAGACACCCAAGTCTTCATCGGGAATAGGCGAACATCGTTGTTCAACTATTTCGCGAATTTCTTCTCTTTCTTCTGCTGTCGTCAGACGAATACCCGACCGCAAAACCTGTGAGACTGCTTGATCACAACCGGCTCGGCTGAAAATAAACGAAATCGCGGGAAGGAGATTCTTCTCTGCAAGTAGTTCAATAATTTGTGCACGGTCCATGCGACCTTGTAGAGGTGCATTCATCGCATAATTGGGTTTATTTCTTCCGCCGCGATGTGAATTGCGCCCTGCTGAGCGAATATGAGGAGCTCGTTGATGGGAATGTGCCAACCTCAGAAGTTCCGGGTTAACACGAGTGGTTGCGCCTGACCCAGCTGAGTCAAAGAGGTCAATAAATTTGTTACCTACCAACACATGTTGATCTAACGGCACGGGACGATCTTCAGAAACAATGATTTCAGTGTTTCCGCGGACAGCTTGGAGCCAATCTCCGAACTCCTCTGCGTTTGACACGGTTGCACTCAAACCAACAAGACGAACATGTTGAGGTAAATGGATAATGACTTCTTCCCACACAGCACCACGGAATCTGTCCGCAAGGTAGTGAATTTCATCCATCACTACGAATTTGAGGTTTCTCAGTAAGTCACTGTCTGCATAGAGCATGTTTCTCAACACCTCGGTGGTCATCACCATGATGCGTGCAGTGGGATTGATGTTGGTGTCACCAGTGAGCAAACCAACGTTACTTGCGCCCCACTCGTCAACGAACTCGTTATATTTCTGGTTCGACAACGCTTTCATAGGCGTCGTGTAAAACAATTTGTCTGTCTCAGTAGACATCGCAAGAAAGACAGCAAATTCTGCAACAACTGTTTTGCCCGCACCAGTCGGTGCAGCAACTAGTACGGAGCTACCAGCTTCAAGAACGTTTGCCGCAGCGATTTGGAATGGATCAAGGTCAAAAGTTCTGCGTTCCCGGAATTCATTAACTAGAGGAGTCTTTTTGCGCGCCTGTGCAAGTGCGTAACGTTCAGCAGCTGTGAGCTCAACCATTGTTATGCAGACAATGGTTCTGTGGGCGGTAAGGCACTTGCTTCATCTGGATTCACGGAATCAGTTTTTTTTGCAACTCTTTTATCGTGTAGCCACGCGATGCCGGCGGCTAGGAAGAAAAGCATAATCATCGGAATTGCAAGCAAGAACATTGAGAGAACATCTGCTGCAGGTGTTGCAATTGCGGTGAACAACGTAATCATCAAAATAGCAATCCGCCACGACTTGAGGATGCTCTGAGCAGAGATGAGACCGGCGAAGTTAAACAACACGAGGAAGACCGGCAGCACGAAAGCCACGCCGACCACGATCACTAGTTTGAGCACAAAATCAAAATATGTCTTTGCTTCAATAATTGACGTATCTTCGCTTGGGGCAAAGCTTGTCATGAGGGCAACAATATGCGGATAGACATACCAACCTGCTGCGCTGCCCAAAAAGAACAGAGGAATCGCACTGAACATAAAGA
>JALRCB010000180.1 GCA_023257525.1 Candidatus Nanopelagicales bacterium | reverse complement strand
CAACCAGGCATCAGCAACTAACTTGTCGGCCCAAGCTTGCGGCTCAACATTGTTGGATTCAGCAGTACGTAAAACTTTTTGACCATGTTCGTCAGTTCCCGTTAAGAACCAAACATCTTCGCCAGCCATCCGGTGCCAGCGAGTCATAACGTCACCAGCCACAGTTGTGTATGCGTGTCCGATGTGGGGCGCATCATTTACGTAGTAAATGGGCGTCGTCAGATAAAACGCTTTGGTGCTGGTCATGCGTTAAGTCTAGAGCGAAATTGGATTAACTTTTTCGCTGGCGCTGATCGGCAAGCACCGCGTCGTAGACATCTCGCTTTGGCACACCAAGCTCGCGCGCTACCGCTGCAATAGCATCACGCTGAGTCTCGCCAACTTCAACTCGGGTGGCAACCAGACCAACCCAATCCTGTGCTGTTGTTTCCGGTAGCGGCCCAGCACCAGAAATCACCAGAGTGATTTCGCCCAGGATCTCGCGATCACTCCAAGTAACTAACTCGGCCAAAGTTCCCCGAACTACTTCTTCATAAGTCTTTGTTAGCTCTCGACAAATTACGCCTTGTCGATCTGAACCAAATACTGCTTCTAGATCAACCAGGGAATCAACTAAGCGATGCGGGGCTTCAAAGAAAACCATAGTTCGCTGTTCGTGCAGCAATGATTCACACAGAGTTCGGCGTTCGCCGGATTTTCGCGGCAAGAAACCTTCAAAAGAAAATCGATCAACTGGCAGTCCGCTCACAGCCAGCGCTGCCAGAACTGCCGACGGTCCAGGAATCACCGAGACCTTTACGTTCTGGGCAATTGCTTCTTGAACTAACCGGTAACCAGGATCGCTAACACTTGGCATCCCAGCATCCGAAATCATTACAACAGTTTCGCCAGACAGAACGCGACCTATTAGTTCTGGACTCTTAGCTTCTTCGACTGCATCGTAAAACGACCAAATCTGTGCCTGCGTTGTGATTCCCAAATCAGATAGCAAGCGATGTGCTCGTCTGGAATCTTCGGCGGCAATTACATTCGCAGTTTCCAGAATCTCCCGCAGTCGTGCTGAGGCATCACCAAGGTTTCCGATTGGTGTGGCTGCAAGAAATAACTGACCTGACATCCCTCTATCATTCCGTAAATCAGGCAGAGCCTGAATCATTCACTAAATCAGAACAACTCCTGTACTTTTAAGCAGTGGAGACAACTGAGGTGACCGAACCAGTTAAGTCAAAGCGCGCTCCGTTTGACCAGGATCTAAAGACCAAACCTGCAGGCGGTTGGGCTGGCTGGCGTGGGCCATTGGCCGCAACTGGATTGGCTGCAATCTTGCGCCTTCCTTACTTGGGTCAACCACAAGCCATTATTTTCGATGAAACTTATTACGTTAAAGATTCCTTGGCGCTTTTAACTTTTGGTCATGAGCGCAAAGTTATTGACGATGCTGACTCGGTATTGCTTTCAGGTGGTGGTGAAAACTTTGCAAGTATCTTCACTGATGCCGCGTCATACATAGTTCATCCTCCAGTGGGTAAGTGGGTTATTGCTAGCGGCGAAGCAATCTTTGGCGCAACTCCATTTAGTTGGCGCATCGCCATCGCAATTCTTGGCATTCTCAGCGTCTTATTAACGGCGCGAATTGCTCGCAGACTAACGAACTCAAACTTCATTGGAACTGTTGCTGGCTTATTGCTTGCACTCGATGGTCTGCACATTGCCATGAGTAGAACTGCATCACTCGACTATCGTTCTTTGTGCTGTGTGCTTTTGGATTCCTCATAATGGATCGAGACTCAGCTAATTCAGGCGGTTCTAAATCTTGGCGTTGGGCTATGGTTGCAGCCCTTGGACTTGCCTGCGCAACGAAATGGAGTGGAATCTACTTCGCAGCTGCATTTGGAATTCTGATGTTGGTTTGGGATTACGAACGAAGAAGTAAGCACCTCGAAGGTCTAAAGATTTGGCTAATCAAAGATTTCTTGCCTGCGCTGTTGAT
>JALRCB010000017.1 GCA_023257525.1 Candidatus Nanopelagicales bacterium | reverse complement strand
CAAAGCAACTAAAGCTAGATCGGTTTGCTTTGTTATTACGCCATCACCAGGGTGTGCAACACCTGGTTCGCTGACAACATGAACCGTGTTTCCATGCTCGGCATTCATGACCGATATTTCGCTGGCTGAAACTAAGCCTTTGGCAATTGCCAGATTCGCAGATACGTTTTCAGCCGAGTCCCCCACGTACGAGGCAAGGTTAAGTGATTCAAACGGCGCCAGACTTGTGCCACCATTGCGACTTAATGCAATAGCTTGAATACCTTCAATTGAAACGCGGCCAAAGACCGGCGAATTCATTTTGAAATGGTTTCGCTAGCGAAGAAAATCAGGAACGTCGAGGTCACCATCATCTTCGCCGTCGTTGTCGACGTCGCCATGACCTGAGTTAGCCGGGGCATCACCAAACAGGTTTTCGAAGTTGTCATCCTCGTCTGCAACCGCAGCTGAGCCAAAAGCACCGTCAGAAAATGAATCTGGTGTTACTGGAATTGATGGCGCTTCGCCATCACGGGCTAAATCAACGGCTACAGCTGCTGCCAAAGGTGTCTCGTCTAGAACTTTCTTAGACATTGGTGAAGTGGAACGGTTTGATGGTGGGGCGCCGCCATCAAAACCAGCTGCAATAACAGTGACCTTAACTTGATCACCTTGAGTATCATCAATTACCGCACCGAAGATGATGTTTGCATCAGGATGAACTGCGCTTTGTACCATGCGAGCTGCTTCGTTGATTTCAAACAAACCTAAGTCGCTGCCGCCTGCAATGGACATAAGTACGCCGCGGGCGCCTTCAATGCTGGCTTCAAGTAACGGACTTGAAATTGCTTGACGCGCTGCTTCGATTGCGCGGTCAGCACCACGAGCAGAACCAATACCCATAAGCGCGCTACCAGCATCTTTCATAACGCTGCGCACATCTGCGTAGTCAAGGTTGATAAGACCTGGAGTCGTAATCAAATCTGTAATGCCACTTACGCCCTGCAATAGAACGGAGTCAGCGTGACGGAAGGCATCAATCACGCTGATGCCGTTGTCAGCAAGTTCGAGTAGGCGATCATTTGGAATAACGATCAAAGTATCTACTTCAGTACGTAGTGAATCGACACCTTCGTCTGCTTGAGAGGAACGGCGCTTGCCTTCGAAACTGAATGGACGAGTTACCACGCCGATAGTTAGCGCGCCCATATCGCGAGCGATCTTGGCAACGATAGGAGCGCCACCGGTTCCAGTTCCGCCACCTTCACCTGCAGTAACGAAAACCATATCGGCTCCGCGCAAAACTTCTTCGATTTCCTCGCGGTGATCCTCGGCAGCCTGGCGACCAACTTCAGGGTCAGCGCCGGCGCCCAGTCCACGAGTGAGGTCCCGACCGATATCTAATTTGACGTCAGCGTCACTCATTAACAGCGCTTGCGCGTCAGTATTAATAGCGACGAACTCAACACCCTTAAGGCCGGCTTCGATCATGCGATTGATCGCATTTACGCCACCGCCGCCAATGCCTACAACTTTGATAACTGCTAAGTAGTTCTGTGGTGCGGCCATGGTGTTTGCCTTTCTCGACAAGCTTTTAAGTGCTTAAGTAGTAAAGTCTCAACCTCTTCTAGAGCGTTAAAGATTTCCCACCTTTGAGCAGGTATAAGTTACGGCTAAACGTCAATGAATGCTGTGATTGACGCTTGGCGTGTCGAGATCAAAGCGAACTATGTTTTTTGACTACTTCGGCTGGTGACTTAACTAGTGTCTATTTAACAGTAGGTGCATCTGGAGCACTGACGTTAATAACTTTGTATCCCTTTTCCATTAAGGCTTGGGCCACTTCTACCTTGTCGGCAGCGCGCTCACCAGATCCCAAAGTGATTACCACTCCACTGCCAAGGGTGGCTACAACGCTGTCTTGAGTCGGCGCACTTAAGCCTGTGATCGCCCATTCAGCTGGGATTGCGGCCAATGCCTGGATCGCATTCGTCATAGCTGGGCTGTCTGGCTGTGCAGAAATCACGAGAAGTCCCGCGGGTGGCGCAGCCACTACCCCGGCGTTCATTCCCTCGGAATCGATCAAGTTAAAGCCAGTTGCGGTTGCTGCCACCGCGATCGGAGTTCGCTCAGTTACGGTTATCAAAATTGCGTGCGGCCATCCCCGCTCAACCGTAGCAACTTTGATTTCAGGTAAGGCTTGAAGTTGTTCTGTGATTGCTCCGGGATTGATCGACATTAATGAGTTACCAATCGGCACCGCGGCTACAGCAGATATCTGTTCAACGGTAAGTCTCGAATTTCCGGTGATAGTTACTTCTTGCGCAATGAACCACTTTGATTGATAAAGGCTCCACCATGCAACGGCACTGAGAATAACAAGTAGCCAAATCAGCCAAGGCGCTTTTGATTTTCGCTTCTTTTTTGGAGTAGCCGAGCGAACTGTTTGGGACATTACTTTGTTTCCAGCAGAGTCAGAATTTCAGGACACATCATGCCAATGTCGCCAGCGCCAAGTGTTAGCACGATGTCGCCAGGCTTTGCGTGCTCAACAAGATGAGTAGGAACTTTTGACCAAGATGGTTCGAATACAACTTGCTCGGCCGGCAATGGAACGTTGTTAGCCATGGTGCTACCTGATGCGCCAGGAATCGGCACTTCACCTGGTGCGAAGACTTCGAGAACTACTACGAAATCTGCAAGGCCCAGGGCTTGACCAAATTCTTTGGAAAAAAGTGCAGTGCGGTAATAGTGGTGTGCCTGAAATGCCGCTAGAACTCGACCGCCACCAACAACGGTTCTGGCCGCACGAAGTACTGCATCGATCTCGGTTGGATGATGGGCATAGTCATCAAAGACTCGAACCCCAGAAACTTCACCACGAAATTCAAAGCGACGATGCGTGCCCGTAAAGCTTTGCAATCCATCAACACATTGTTGGGATGTGCAGCCTTGGGTTAAGGCTGCGATGAACGCTGCGGTCGCATTTAAGGCATTGTGCACTCCAGGAACCAGCAGCTTGATAGGTCCATGCGTTTGGCCTTGATAAGAAATCGTAAATTCCGAACCAACAGAGCCTGACGGAAGCAAAGTTAATACTGCATCGTTTTCTTTACCTTGACCATAAGTAATAACGTTTGCGCCAAGTTCACGTGCTCGCTTTGTCACAACTTTCGCACCTTGATCGTCACCGCAAACAACTGCGCAACCATTGCGAGAGCCAGTCCCGACTATGAAGTCAACGAATGCCTGCTCAATCGCGTCATAGCTACCCCAGTAGTTGAGGTGATCTGCTTCGACATTGGTTACGATTCCCAGCGTTGTTGGCAGAACTAGAAAAGTTCCATCGCTTTCGTCAGCCTCAACTACGAATAGTTCGCCAGACCCTTGATGTGCGTTACTACCGGATTCATTCATCTCAGAGCCGATGACAAAAGAAGGATCTTTGCCCGCATTTTGCAAAATTACGGTGACCATAGAGGTAGTTGTGGTTTTGCCATGCGTTCCAGCTACCGAGATGGCAGTTGTGTTTTCCAGTAATTCAGCTAGCGCGATTGCTCTACTTACAACGGGAATTCCTAGTTCGGTTGCCTTAACCACTTCAGGGTTGTCTTCACCGATAGCAGTTGAGATAACTACACAAGATGGTTGGGTTCCGGAAATC
The DNA here is from genome assembly GCA_023257525.1 of Candidatus Nanopelagicales bacterium. Lineage (GTDB taxonomy): Bacteria > Actinomycetota > Actinomycetes > S36-B12 > UBA5976 > UBA5976. Next base: position 10,196 of record JALRCB010000017.1, on the reverse strand, counting down.
AAAAGGTTATCTGCGTCGTGACCGACAAAAACTTTTCCACCCAATGGCTTTAGGGCCTGCAGGCGACGAGAATCTTTTGCATCGCTTCCGGATACTTCAATTCCTCGGGCTAGTAAAACGCGAGCGATTCCACTCATGCCCGCTCCACCGATACCAACAACGTGAACTCGACCATTCAGGTAACTCAAGATTTGGCCTTTCCCACAACCGATAAAACCAATTTAGCAAGGTCTGCTGCCGAATCTTTATGTCCAAGTGAAGAACTAGCCTTAGACATTTCATTTAACTTTGTTGAGTTAGAAATCACAGGCAAAATTTGATCTCGAACATATTCAGCATTGAACTCAAGATCTGAAATCATCAGCGCGCCACCAGCATCAACAACTGGAGTGGCATTAAGGCTTTGTTCACCATTTCCAATTGGCAGTGGAACAAAGCAGGCAGGTAAACCAACAGCGGTGAGTTCGGCAACTGTCATCGCACCAGCTCGCCCAATTGCAAAGTCAGCAGCTGCATAAGCCAAATCCATACGATCTATATAGTTAAGCGGTCGGTAACGATCCGACTCTGCTTGAGCAAACTCGTTCTTTAATCCAACTGAATGTAAAACGACGATGTCACCAAATATGTCTGCCTTAAGGCAATCCTCAATTACAGAGTTCAGCTTGACGGAACCTTGTGAGCCGCCAAAAACTAAAACGCAAACCGCATCACCTGAAATCCCGAAATGCTGCCTGGCCTGATTGCTCATGGCTTTGCGATCTAAAGTTTCAATGGCCTTGCGTAACGGAATTCCAATCAACTGAGCTCTTGGCAAACTGTCTGGAACCGTTTCAGCAACAGCATCAGCAAATCGGGCGCCAACTCGATTGGCCAGGCCGGCGCGAGCATTTGCTTCATGAACAACAATGGGAACTTCGCCTCGGGCCGCAAGGTATGCCGGGATCGAAACGTAGCCACCAAAACCAACAACTACATCTGCTTGTAATTCATGCAGCAAATCCCGAGTTTGCTTTATGGCTGACCGCAGTCGAGTCGGTAGCGTAACCAAATCACCGCTTAACTTACGAGGTAGCGGAACAGCTGGGATCAGCTCAAGTTTGTAGCCCCGAGCTGGTACTAAGTCGACTTCAAGTCCGCGCGAAGTTCCAAGAACTGTGATGTTTACGGTTGAATCCATGGCCTTTAACTCATCGGCCAAGTTAAGTGCAGGTTCAATGTGGCCAGCAGTTCCGCCGCCAGCGAGAACTATGTTCACGCAATCTTCCATGTCATTTTTTTTGTTCCTGCATATACGCCTCGTGCTTTGCAAATGCCATAAGAATTCCCATAGCAAGCAAAGTTGGAATCAAAGACGATCCACCATAGGAAACCAAAGGTAATGGCACACCGGTGATTGGAAGAATGCCAAGTACGGCACCGATATTCACCAAGGCTTGGGTAACTATCCAAGCGACAATTCCTAATGATGCGATTTGAATAAATGCCTCATTAGTGTTTCTAGCGATTCGCAATCCCACAATTGCAATCGCAGTGAATATCACTAGGACCAGAATAGTTCCGATGATTCCAAGTTCTTCGCCTAGAACTGCGTAAATGAAGTCGGTATGTGCTTCCGGAAGAGTGCCCCATTTTTCGCGGGAGCCGCCAAGGCCAACGCCCCACCAACCACCAGAACCCAGAGCCTGCTGACCATGAATTACCTGAAAGCCAGTTCCTTGCGCATCCGCATATGGATCCAACCAAGAGGTGAATCGAGCCATTCGATAAGGAGCTGCAAATGATAAAGCTGCGATCCCAGCCAGACCTACCGCACCCATTACTAAGAACCATTTTCTTGGGGCTCCAACAAAATAAAGTAGCGAAGCCATAATCGGCATCATTACCATCGCAGTTCCCAAGTCTCCCTGCAAAACAACTAACAAAAGTACTGTGACGCAAACGGGCAACACTGGAATCAACAAATGATTTCGTTGTTCTAGTAAGTGGTACTTACGATCCAAAATATCTGCGCCCCACATAATGATCGCAAGTTTGGCAAATTCTGAAGGTTGAATTCGGAACGGACCACCAAAGTCAATCCAGTTCTTCTGTCCATGAACCGCAGTTCCAATCAATAACACAGCGACCAAAAGTACGCCGACAACGACCATGAAGAGTGGAGCCCACCGGCGAATCGCATCAACATGCATTTTCGAAACTGCCATCATCAAGAAAACGCCAATTGCTGCAAAAATCAATTGTCTAGTTGCAAGTGCCCAAGAGTTACCGTTATTTTGTTGATAAGAAAAATCACTTGAAGCCGATGCAACCATGACGATGCCAAGTGCGAGTAAAAATCCGGTAGCACCTAAAAGAATTTGGTAATGAACCATTGGATGCTCTAGTCGAGCAGACAGTCCGCCATTAGGGCTGTTACGTTTTACTGGTCTGGTTGCGGTCATGACTTGAGTCCCTTAACTGCGGCGGCAAATGCATCGCCTCGGGCTGAATAATCCTTGAACATGTCCCAAGAAGCGCAGCCAGGTGCCAAAAGTACGGTGTCTCCTGGTTGTGCCGCCTCGGCTGCGAGCGCCACAACTAACTCCATTGCATTAGTTTCCTTGCTTTCAACCCGATGAATAGGGACATTCGGAGCGTGTCGCTTTAAGGCGGCTGCGATCAAATCCTGATCTACGCCCAAAAGCACAACGGCTCGCATTCGATGGGCATTATCGAGGACTAATTCATCAAAATCCTGACCTTTTGCCATTCCCCCAGCAATCCAAACGACTGACTTATAGGCAGTCAATGAAGTAGCCGCGGCATGAGTATTGGTTGCTTTGGAATCATCGATGTAGTCAACGCCAGCAACTTGTCCGGCATGAGCAATGCGATGCGGAGCTGGTTGCCATGATCGCAAGCCATCGCGAATTGCCCTGGCTTCAATGCCATGAGCGCGCGCTAGTGCACTAGCAGCTAATGCGTTTGCAATGTTGTGGACAGCTGGAATTGCTAAGTCAGTAATCTCAGCAAGTTCTAGTGCTGCCTCTCGACGGTTTTCTAGAAATGCACGATCAACGAGAAATTCTTCGACGACTCCAAGCATTGAGATGTCAGGAATTCCAGTTGAAAAACCGATTGCGCGACATCCTTCAATTACTTCTGCCTCTTCCACCATGCGAATTGTTTCGGCATCGGCAACGTTGAAGATTGCTGCAACTTGGCATCGTTCATAAACCTTTGCCTTTGCATCGCGATAGGCCTCAAAGGTGCCAAACAGATCGATGTGATCCTGCGCCAGATTTAAGCAAACTGCTGCCTGCGGTGAAATTGAATGAACGAAAGGAAGTTGTGGTGCACCCACCTCAATAGCAAGCACATCCCATGGAGTTGGATCCATAACAACTTCAACCAGGGAACGGCCGATGTTTCCAGCCGCAACGGTTCGCTTCCCAGCAGCTAACAAAATAGATTCCAGCATCAAAGTCGTTGTGGTCTTTCCATTTGTTCCGGTGACCAACAACCAAGGAGCCAGATGAGCCGGGTCGCGAAGTCGCCAAGCCAGCTCAAGTTCTCCCCAAATCTCCACTCCTGCAGCTTGCGCTGCTTTAACGATTGGAGAAAGTGGTGACACCCCAGGAGAAAGCACAAGTAAATCGATGTCATTTGGAAGTTGAGTGTCATCGCCTAGTCGAATGTCTGCGCCCAAAATTTCTAAAATTACGGCTCGCTCTTTCTGACGTTCACCTGATTCCGCATCAATGACAATTACTTTTGCACCCAGATTCACTAACGCATCTGCCGCAGCAAATCCGGCAACACCAAGGCCAACAACACAAACTCGAACTTGCGACCAATCACTGGTGCGACTCAATTCATCAAGATTCAGGGAAGTCATAGTTTTTACTGCCGAACCCATTCCGCATAGAACAATGCCATACCGGCACCAACACAAAGCCCTTGAATAATCCAGAAGCGAACCACGATTAACACTTCCGGCCAGCCCTTCATTTCAAAATGATGATGTAGCGGAGCCATTCGCAAAACTCGTCGGCCCGTTAACTTGTAGGAACCAACTTGGGCAATCACTGAAAGCGTGATCAACACGAATAGACCACCAATTAGGCCAAGTAGTAATTCAGTTCTGGTCATTAAGGCAAGTGCTGCGAGTCCACCACCAAGCGCGAGTGAGCCAGTATCGCCCATAAAGATTCGCGCTGGACTTGAGTTCCACCACAAGAAACCAAAGCAGGCACCAGCGGTTGCTGCTGCAAACACCGCTAGGTCGAGTGGATCACGAACTGTGTAACAGCGCGGTATCTCGCCCCAAAAACAACTTTGGCCATACTGCCAAATCGACATCACGGTGTAAGCGACAAATGAAAGAAGTGCAGCGCCGATTGCCAAGCCATCTAAGCCATCCGTTAAGTTAACGCCATTTGTAATTCCAGTGACCAAGAACCAGATCCATAACAGCACTAAGGCCGATGGCAAGATCCAATCGGTATCTCTTACCCATGAGATGGCACTACTTACTGGAACATTCCCACCTTCGTCCGGGAATTGCATAGCAAGGTATCCAAATGAAAGTGCAGCTACTGCTTGTCCTAGAAGTTTTGTCCGAGCTCTGATTCCAGTGCTTCGCTGCTTAAAGATTTTCAAATAATCGTCAGCCAGACCAACCAAGCTCAAGGCAACCATTAAATAGATTGCAAGTAGACCAGATGCTGTTGGTGGTCGCATCATGATCAAGTGCGCCAAGAAATAAGCCAGAACTACCGAACCAACTATGGCGACGCCACCCATTGACGGAGTTCCGCGCTTGCTGCCATGTTCTGGATAGTTAACATCTTCGGTAGATTCCCGAATTGCTTGGGCTATTCCGCGATTACGTAGCAAGTTAATAAGTAACGGAGTTCCGATTAGGGAAAACAGTGTTGCTAACGCACCAGCTAGCACTACAAGCTTCACTGTTGGCCCCACTTCGCGCGCAAAACAACTTCAATCTGATCGGCAAGCAGTTCGAATTGTTCAGCGCGTGAAGCCTTAAACAATAGAACGTCACCAGAGTTAACTTCATTTACAATGTAGTCGCAGGCGCTATCAAAGTCGGGTAACCACACCGATTTTTGGCCCATAGTCTGCGGCAACCCATAAGTTTTAGCAGCCTCGCCTACGGCCACCACCTGCGATACACCTAGCTCAATTGCCAGTTTTGCGATTTGCGCATGGATCGCGTCACTGTCGTCACCGAGCTCATGCATCTTGCCTAAAACTGCAAACTTTTTGCCAGCAGCAGGGATTGCTGTCAATGTTTCTAAAGCGGCAGTCATTGATTCTGGATTGGCGTTGTAAGCATCATTAATGATCGTTACGTTCCCTGGTATTTGATGAACTTCTATTCGCCACTTACTCATCAACTTAAGCGTCGTTAGCGCACGCGCGATATCCGTGACTTCCATTCCAACAGCAATTCCAACGGCGGCGGCGGCTAGTGCATTGAGTACGTTATGTTCACCAAGCATCGGAATAGACGTTTGAATCCGCTCACCGCGATAAACCAAATCGAAGGTGTAGCTTCCATAAGCCGTTAATTGCAGATTTTCTGCCCTAACATCAGCAGCGCTTGAGAAACCATATGTAAATACGGTTGCTTTAGTTAATTCACGCATTGCCACAACACGTTCGTCATCAGCATTGAGAACAACTACGCCAGAAGACGGAATTGCTTTCACTAATTCAGATTTAGCTTTTGCAATGCCTTCGATGCTGCCAACTTCACCAATGTGAGCGCGACCAACGTTAGTTATGACACCGATCGTAGGTTGGGCTAATTCGCAAAGATGCGTTATGTGGCCGAGTCCGCGCATTCCCATTTCGGCGACAAGGTACCTCACATCTCGGGGCGCGGAAAGCAAAGTTAAAGGTAAACCGAGTTCATTATTCTGAGAACCTGCTGGAGCATGAGTAGTTGCAGCATGGGACAAAACTTGGCCAATCATGTCTTTGGTTGAAGTCTTGCCAGAGGATCCGGTAATACCAATCACTTCTATGCCACGCATCAGAGATCTGACATGGGATGAAATCTTTGCAATCGCATGAATGACTGGATCCAGGGCATCGGGTGAAGCCGGAACTATTACCTGAGAACCTTCGACCTGCTTGGAAGTCAGTAGTGCGCTGGCTCCATTGCTAATTGCTTGACCAACATAGTCATGACCATCAACACGCTCACCGACAATTGCTGCAAACAGGTCTCCAGAAGCACATGATCGAGAATCGATCGAAATTCCAGATACTTTAATGGTTGGATCGCCGATTAATTCGCCGCCAACAATGACGCAAATTTGTCCAAGCGTTAAGTCATACATTCTTGGACTCCTCTCGCACGACTACACGATCATCAAATGGCAACACTTTGCCAGAAATCTCTTGGCCGGTTTCGTGTCCTTTGCCAAGTACTGCGATTACGTCACCAGGTTCAGCAAGTTTTAGAGCTTGTGAAATTGCTTCTCGACGATCACTAACCTCAAACACTTGAGCTGAACCAGTCTTTGTGCCATCAACAACAGACTTTCGGATTGCTGCTGGATCCTCTGACCTTGGATTGTCGTCGGTAACAATCACAACATCTGAAAGCTGCGCCGCGACCTTGCCCATCAATGGTCGCTTCAAGGAATCACGGTCTCCACCACAACCAATAACGGTAATTACTTTGTTTGGATTTGCGTCTCTAATAACGGTCAGCACAGTTGCTACTGCATCAGGCGTGTGTGCATAATCCACGATTGCGGTGCCAGGACTATCGATATCGACATTCTCTAGTCTGCCTGGGATTGATCGGACGTTCTTTAATGATTCAAGACTCGCGGCAATCGGTAGACCCAGAATCTGACTGGCAGCAAGTGCGCATGCGGCATTTGTTGCGTTGTATGAACCAAGCATGTTCACCGAAAGTGAGATTGAATCAGAGTTTTGAATTTCAATTAGCTGAGTAGTTATTCCGTTAGCACTCGAATTTGGTTGAGAAGTTTTCCAGTCGCCATTTGTACCGATCGTAATTACCGGAATCTTGACTTGCCCTGCGAGTTTCGTGCCCCACTCATCATCTGTGCAGATGATTGCTTGCTTAGAAAATTCTGGAGTAAACAAAAGCGCTTTAGCTGCAAAGTAGTTTTCCATTGAGCCGTGAAAATCCAAATGATCCTGGGTTAGATTTGTAAAAATTGCTACATCAAATTTGATTCCTGAGACTCGATTCAGAGCAAGTGCATGGCTGGAAACTTCCATGAACACATGTGTGATCCCGCGTTCAGCCATCACTGCCAAAGTTGCATATAGATCCGTGGACTCGGGTGTAGTTCGAGCGCCAGGCAAGTGCTCCTCATCTAAGTAAGTACCTAGGGTTCCGATAACCCCAACATGCTTTTTCGCATCTAAAAAGATGGAACGCAAAATGTGGGTAGTTGTGGTCTTTCCGTTAGTTCCAGTCACTCCCGCAAGTGTTAATTTTCGTTCTGGGTGGCCATAAACTTCAGCCGCCAATTTCGCCATATCTTCTCTAGCATTTGATAGTTCGATTGTCGGGATACCTTTTTGCTTAGCAATTGCCACACCGTGTGAATCTGATGCCACGGCTATGGCACCATTTGCGACCGCTTCATCAAGAAAATCAATGCCATGGTTGTTTGCGCCAAGTAAAGCAACGTAAAGATCGCCAGCTTGGGCAGATTTTGAGTTATGTGTTACTCCAAAAGCTTTTGCATCACCTAAGCAGGTTCCCGATACTAAAGTGGCGAGTTGCGAAAGCTCGGAACCATCAGTCTTTGGTCGGGTCATCTCGCTTACCACTCAACTGGAAGCTTGGGCGGCTTAGTTGTTGAAGGTGGAACCTTCTTGTGGGCAAGGGCATAAGTCATAACTTTTTTGAATACTGGTCCAGCAACAACGCTTCCGTAAGTACTTGTCTTTGGATTGTGAATACTCACACTCATAACAAGTGCTGGTTTTTCTGCTGGCGCCATGCCAATGAATGAAGATGTGTAACCGCTGTAGCCGCCAGTAGCTTCGTCATATCGGTTTGCGGTACCAGTCTTGCCACCGACTCGGTATCCAGGAATCTGCATGTTCTTTGCAGTTCCATCTTCCGAAACCACGCCTTCCAACATTTCCCGAACGGTCTTTGCCGTTTCTGGGCTAACAACTCGAACACCTTCGTTTACCGTGGTCGGTTCGTAAATACCTTCATTATTTGAATAGCCAGCGATTAGTCGAGGCAACATCCGAACCCCGTCATTAGCAATCGTTGCAAAAACGCTAGTGGCTTGAACGGCATTAACGGATAAGCCTTGACCAAATGCCAATGTTGGGAAAGTTGTAGCCGACCATTCGTTTTCATTGTTAATGTCAGGCAGCTTGCCACCGCTTTCACCCGGGAAGTTCATGCCCGTTGATTGGCCAATGCCAAATTTTTTCAAATATTCATATAGCTTCTTTTCGCCGATGGATTCGGAAGCCAGAATGGTTCCAATGTTGCTTGACTTAGCCAAAACACCAGCCAAAGTTAGTCTCAAAGTTGGATGATCGACGTAATCCTTAAATGAAGAACCACCGCGACTGATTCGATTTTCGATTGTGTACTGCGTTCCAGGGTTAGCGCCGCCTTCTTCGATTACCGAAGCCATCGTCATGACTTTGCTAGTTGAACCTGGTTCAAAAACGTCCGTAACTGCAGTATTACGCTTTGATTTATCATCTGTTGCAAACGGGTTGTTTGGATCAAATGTTGGATACGTTGCCATAGCCAAGATGTTTCCAGTTCCCGGCTCCATAATTACTGCAACGCCACCTTCAGCGCCGGTTGCAACGACTTGATCGCCCAAGGATTTTTCTAGCATTGCTTGCAAATTGGAATCAAGAGTTAGTCGCACGGAAAGCCCATTTACTGGATCAATGCTCTGTCGTTCGCTCGCTGGAATTTCGCGACCATTAACTCGCTCAACAGTTAACTTGCCGTCTTGCCCCATCAACTGTTCATTGAGCCCAAATTCAAGTCCGCCAAGTCCAGTGCCTTCGGCTCCAACATAACCAATAACACTGGCCGCAAGATTTCCGTTTGGATAAACCCGATTAGTTGTTGGCTCACTAAACACCCCAGGGATACCAAGTTCGGCAACTAACTTCCAAGTATCTGGTGTGATTCGCTTAGCTACATAAGAGAATCTTGAATCAACCGTTAGTGAAGCGACAATCGTTTCAACTGGAATTCCAAGGATTGGCGAAAGTGCTGCGGCAGTGCCAGCTGGATCAGTGATCAATTTGGGATCAACTGTTACGTTGCGTGCCATAACCGTAGTCGCAATAGGCACTCCGTCACTGTCGGTGAAGTTTCCGCGCAACGCAGGCAAAGTTAGTGTCTGCAATCTGGAGTTTTGCGCAGTTGCGGCAAGTTCTGGGCCACGAACAACTTGAAGTTCAACTAACCGTGCCATGTATAGCGACATGACAACTAGAAAAATGAAAGTTACAAAACGAATTCTCTTGCTAGGACTTTCAAGTGGAACCATAACTGGACCGGTTGGTTCATAACGTTGCTTAGAATTCTGCGGCCGTTGCGGTCTCTGTGGATTTGGGCGCTGTTGTGAAGTTGGGGTGCTCATTGCGCCGCCGGTACAACTGGCGCTGCAGGTACAACTGGTGCCACCGGAACAGCGGGTGCTACTGCAACAACTGGCTTACCTAAAATTTCACGATCTGAAAGGCGAAGGAAAACTGGAGTTTGGGCAGGAACCATTCCCATGTTCTGCGCAGTAATTATCAAATTGCCTGGAGACTCACCTGCGGCAACTGTGCTTGCAATTCGCTGCTCCTCTGCAGTCATCTGACTTAGTTGAATCTGTAGCGCATGCTTTTGGAATGAAGCTTGTGCGGCCAGAGTATTCACATACAAAAGTGTCATCATGCCAGCGACAATCATGCCGATAATCACAAATAGGAAAGTTCGGCTACTGGCGCGGCCTTGTGGCACACCTACTGGAATAGCTTGGGCAATTGGAGAAACGATTGGCTTCATCATCGGCTTAACTAATGAAAGCTTTCGCATAGTGCGAGATTTACGAGGAATCGGAGCTAGGGCTGGAGTGCGAGCTGGTACTGCGCTCATGCGGCCACCCCAATTCTTTGGGCCGCGCGTAAGCGAACTGAAGTTGCGCGTG
>JALRCB010000179.1 GCA_023257525.1 Candidatus Nanopelagicales bacterium | reverse complement strand
TAAAACCAACGAGCCTGAACCAACAAGTGCTCCGCTCTGAATCGTGCAACCTTCTAAGTGGGCGTTATGTCCAACTGTGCATTCATCGCCAACAATTGTTGGCAGCTCAGCCGTGCAGTGAATTACGCTGCCGTCCTGGATAGATGTCCGGGCGCCGATTTCAATCCGACTCGAATCGCCACGTAAAACCGCGCAAGGTCCAATGAACGACATCTCGCCGATTGAAACATCGCCAATGATGACTGCTTCCGGATGCACAAAGGCACTGCGATGAATGTTTGGAACTTTGTCCCCAAATGAATAAATCGCCACGTTAATCCTGATCTGCTTGATTGGCTTCAAGTATTGCAACTAATTCGCCATGTATCGCAGGATTTGCAACCACGATCATGTCGTTTCCAATTGGGTTGCCAAACAGACCACTTGAAACTGCGCCAGCTTCCCGCGCGATCAGCTCGCCAGCGGCGTGATCCCAAGCGTTAACCCCACGCTCGTAGTATCCGTCCAAAACTCCGTCGGCTACTAGGCATAAATCCACAGCGCACGATCCCAGGCGTCGAATGTCGGCAACTTTGGGCAATACTTCCTGCAAAACTCGAGCCTGACTTGCTCGGCGAGAACTGGAATATCCAAAACCAGTGCCCATCAGAGCCTGACTAAGTTCGGTGCAGCCAGAAACTTTAAGTTCTCGCGGAACACCAGCCTCAACTACCCAAGCACCTAAACCTCGACTAGAGATATACATCTGATCCAAAACCGGCACATAAACCACACCTGCCAAAGCCAGACCTGAACTTTCTTCCATGAGTCCGATCGAAACGCACCAGTGCGGAACCTTGTGTAAGTAGTTAACGGTGCCGTCAATTGGATCAATCACCCATTGCAAACCTGAGGTTCCAACCTGGTTTGCACCTTCTTCACCCAAGATCGCATCATTTGGGCGGTGTTTTCCCAGCTCGGAGACTATGAACGCCTCAGCGGCCTGATCCATCAGAGTTACCACGTCAGTTGCGGTGGATTTTGTGGTGACTCCCAGGTCATCAGGTCGATCTAAAAGTAACCTTCCAGTTCCACTTGCGATCTGCATGGCAAGGGCAAGGTTTGGTTCGGCAATCAAGGCGTCAAAGGATGAGTGCTTCGGCTGCGAGGTCATCTGGCTATTGTCCTGCCTGCCTTGGTAGTTATGCGACACACCCCGTAATAACCCCGATTTTATTGGTTTTTCCGCGAAACTAGAGGGGCATAAGCAATAGAAAAGGTGGCCATGAAAGAGCTAATTTTTGTCGGGCGCTCCGAAGACAACCTAGAACTTATTTTCATGGACGAAGACGGTGGCGAATTTGCCGTAGCCGTTGACGATCACATTCGACGCAGCATCAATACCAATGACACTGCAACCGTTACCACTACTGATTCCGGCATCTCCCCGCGCGATATTCAAACTCGAATTCGTCGCGGCGAAACTGCTGCAGCTATCGCAGCTGAAGCTGGCGTTGATGCTGAGCGCATTGAACGTTACGCCGGCCCAGTTCTAGCTGAACGTTCCTACATGGCAAAACGCGCTGCCGAAACTTTAGTGCGTCGACCACATGGCGAAGTTGTTCTGGGCGAATTAGCAACGGGCCAACTTGCAAACCGCGGTATCGATACTTTGACTTTGGTTTGGGATTCTTACCGGCGCGATGATGCGCGTTGGACGGTAACAGTTTCGTGGGCCAGTGGAAGTGGTGGCGGAATCGCAAGTTGGATTTTCGATCCGTTAGCAAAGAGCATCGTTGCACTTGATGACGAAGCGCGTTGGTTATTTGATGAAGCAACTGGCGCAACTGCTGCTAACAAAACCGAAGATCCAAAGCCTCGGCTAGTTGGACTTCCAACCGTTTCTGAACCAGAAGCTGAAGAACTTGAACCACCTGCTTGGGCTGGCCCAGGGCATCCGACAATGCCGGTACCAATGCCAGTTGCCAACACTCCAACGCCTGCTGCTGTCCCAGCTCCTGCTGCTGTAGTTGATG
>JALRCB010000178.1 GCA_023257525.1 Candidatus Nanopelagicales bacterium | reverse complement strand
TCGTCGTTTGCAACGAATTCACCAGCCAACAGGGTGCCAAACCAGTAATGAGAATCCTTAAGTTTTCCTTCGACTTTGTAAGTCTGGGTCGGCAAGGGAATTCCAAGTTGAACTGCAAAACCGGTTTCTTCGCGAACCTCTCGAACGGCTGCTGTTAAAACATGCTCGCCAGGATCAACTTTTCCCTTAGGAAAAGTCCAATCCTCGCGGTAGCCACGATGGACGAGCAAATACTCAGTACCTTTTGCGCCAGGCCTAGTGACAACAGCGCCGGCTGCAATGATTTTGTCAGTGGCTGCCAAAGAGTCCAACCTTGTTAAGCAAAGTGTCGATTCGTCTTGGGGTTGGTGCGTCAGCAGCCGAGCGCGCAACGGGGTGACGGTTGATCAACAGTTCTTGATAGTTGATTAATGGCTCGCCATCTTCATTTTCATGATGCCGAGTCCAGTTGCCATCTGGTCCAAGATGCCACGAAGCAGTGTTGTCCGACATACCTAAGTCAATTACTTCAACTATTGATTCACCATCAGCAGCTCCGATTCGTACGAGTGCCTCTACGCGACGGTCAAGATTTCGATGCATTAAGTCAGGGGAGCCGATCCAAGTTTCGCGGTCTCCGCCATTTGCGAAGTCATAAACGCGACTGTGCTCTAGGAATCTACCTAAGACGCTTCGAACTTTGATGTTTTCAGAATATCCCGGAACACCAGGACGTAACGAGCAAATTCCACGTACCAAGATGTCAACCGCCACGCCGGATTGTGATGCCCGATACAAAGCATCGATAACTGTTTCATCCACAATTGAATTGCACTTGAAGCGAATGTGTCCTTCTTTTCCGCTCTTGGCATGTTCAATTTCGCGTTCAATCCGAGCAACTAAACCGGTACGTAGTCCCTTAGGAGCAACAATAAGTCTGTTGTAGTTGCCTTGGACACCGTAACCACTTAGGTGATTAAACAAACTTGCAACATCGTCTCCGATTTTCGGATCTGTAGTTAGCAGTCCGTAGTCCTCGTAGTGACGAGCGGTTTTTGGATTGTAATTTCCAGTTCCAATGTGAACGTATCGATTGAGTTTTCCGTTGTCATTTCTTACGACTAAGCACAGCTTGGCATGTGTCTTGAGCCCAACGATTCCATACACAACGTGAACGCCAGCTTCTTCAAGTTTGCGAGACCAGTCAATGTTGTTTTGTTCATCAAATCTGGCTTTAATTTCAACGACTGCCAAAACTTGTTTACCCATTTCGGCTGCATTGATAAGGGCATCAACAATCGGCGAATCACCTGAGGTTCGGTACAAAGTCTGCTTGATAGCTAGTACGTTCGGATCATTTGACGCTTGCTCTAGAAACAATTGCATGCTGGTTGAGAATGAATCGTAAGGATGATGAAGTAGTACTTCGCGATGACGCATGACATCCAAAATGTCTGGAGCCGAGGAACTTTCAACTTCTGCTAGCGCGGTACTAGTACGAGCAATAAATACAGGGGCTTTTAAGTCATCGCGGTTGAGTCTAAAGAACTCTAGTAATGCCTCATGATCAAGCGGACCACTCAAGCGAAAAACTTCGTTGTAATCAACACCGAGCTCACTAATGATCAGATCCAGCACGTGAGCATCGATTGAGTTTTCTACTTCAAGTCGAACAGCCGGTCCAAAACGACGCCGCATGAGTTCGCGTTCAAGTGCTTGCAGTAAATTCTCGGCATCATCTTCTTCAACATCGAGTTCTTCATTTCGAGTAACTCGGAATGTGTGAGTCTGTAGGACTTCCATCCCAGGAAAAAGTTTGTCAAGGTGTCCAGCAATCACATCTTCAAGAGGCACAAAACGTTGGCGCGAAACTTCAATAAATCTTGGAAGAGACGGTGGAACCTTAACGCGAGCAAAAAGTTCATTGTCAGATTCTTTGTTTTTAACTACGACAGCTAAGTTCAGGGAAAGACCAGAGATGTATGGGAACGGATGTGATGGATCTACAGCCAGGGGAGTTAGGACTGGGAAAACCTGTTCATCAAAAAGTTTTGACATC
>JALRCB010000177.1 GCA_023257525.1 Candidatus Nanopelagicales bacterium | reverse complement strand
GAACGTTCCTTGGGATAAACCAGGATCAGTTGCTCCAAGTGATGGTGGTTGGCAGACCATTGCTCCATCCGCAGTTGCTTTTGATGGCTATGCAGCCCCACGCGAAATGACCCTAGACGAAATTGAAGAACTAAAGGGCCAATTTGCAGCCGCTGCTGAACGCGCACTTGGTGCCGGCTTTGACGTGATTGAAATTCATGCCGCCCATGGCTACCTACTGCACGAATTCTTGTCACCAATTTCAAATAAGCGAACTGATGAATATGGCGGCTCGTTTGAAAATCGAATTCGCTTACTTTGCGAAATCGCCAGTTATGTTCGACTAATTGTTCCGGCATCACACGGATTGTTTGTTCGAATTTCGGCATCCGATTGGATTGCTGGTGGTTGGAGTATTGATGACTCAGTTGCTTTATCTCGCGAACTAAAAGCCCGCGGAGTTGACCTAATCGATTGTTCATCCGCAGGCATCTCACCAGAACAGCAAATTGAAGTTGGTCCGGGTTACCAAGTTAAGTTTGCTCGACAGATTCAACAGGAAGCCGGAATCCCTACTAACGCAGTTGGCATGATTACAACCGGCGAACAAGCTGAAGAAATTTTGTCAGATGGCGCAGTCTCGGCAGTAATGATTGCGCGAGCAATGTTGGGAAATCCACGTTGGCCAATTCAAGCCGCGGCAGATCTTGGTGATGAAATTCCGTGGCCTAATCAATACGCCCGAGGATTCACGGCTCGTTAGCGTTCCTCAGCTGCTGAAACGCTGCTCACTTCGACATTTCTTCTAGTTGCCATCACCGAACCAATTAGAACTAATGGGAAGCCAATCATGATTCCGGTAGTTATTGGTTCGCTCAAAATAATTACGCCAAGAATGATTGCTACCGCTGGATTGATGTAAGTAATAACAGTTGTACGTGTTGGTCCAACTTCTGCGATAAGGGCAAAGAGGGCAACGAATGCAATCGCCGAACATAAAACACCGAGTGCGATGACACTAAGAATTGCCTCTTGAGAAACTTCAGTAACCCCAGGTGCTCGCCATGAATCGTTTAGCACTTCGTAGGTCACGAAAGGTAAGTAAACAATTCCTGCAACAAGCAATGACCAAGCGATCACTCCAATGCTTGCAACATCGCTAAGCAGCTTGGTAATGATGATTGGACCAAGCGCATATCCTGAAGCTGCCACGAGACACAAAATTATTGCCCAGTAGTTGCTCGCACTAATGTCAAAGCCAACTAGCATGCCAACGCCAAAGAACCCAACGAACAATCCAAGAATTCTTCGGGCATCCCAAACTGAATCCAGACCCAACTGACGTGAGATCACAGCATTGATGAGAGGTACGGTAGCGATGAGCAGCCCGGTTAATGAGCTGGAGATTTCTTTTTCAGCTACGCCAAGTGCACCGAACGGAATACACATTTCAATGGCGGCAAAAGTCAGAATGCCTTTCCAGTGAGTTTTGAGCGAGCGAGCGTGTCCTTGATGAATTGCGATTGGGAGCAAGATCAAGGCAGCAATCATGACTCGACCAAAAACCACAACGGCAGGAGATAGGTCAACTACCGCGATTCTGATGAATAGGTATGGCGTGCCCCAAATGATTCCTAGCGCGATAAATAAGATCCACCCGCGCTTAGACACAATCCCGATTCTAGACATAGAGCATTTCCCAGTATTCTTAGGGATCATGAGCGAGCAGGTTATCCCAGATCCCAATTTCTATGACGTTCACGCGGTTCAGGAGAAATGGCTGCCAGTTTGGGATGAATTAGCCCCATTTAGATCAGGTCGACCTGATGATTCTCGACCAACTAAATATGTGCTCGACATGTTCCCGTATCCATCAGGTGACCTTCATATGGGTCACGCGGAAGCGTACGCACTTGGCGATGTGATCGCACGTTACTGGGCGCATAAAGGCTTTAATGTTATGCACCCAATTGGTTGGGATGCTTTCGGTCTTCCTGCAGAAAATGCTGCAATTCAAAATAAACTTCACCCTAGAGTTTGGACCAAAAAAAATATTTCTATAATGAAAAGTCAATT
>JALRCB010000176.1 GCA_023257525.1 Candidatus Nanopelagicales bacterium | reverse complement strand
ACTGAACCAAGTGCGTAACGAGTTTGTGGATCCTGAACTGCAACTTCCACTGCTTCAGAAATTGCAATACCAAGTGAGCCACTTAAGTTCTTTGGATCTGATGCCAGCATCTTGCCAACTTCAGTTAGCTGCGATGGTGAACGATGAACTGTGCCACCGAATGCTTCAATCATTAACTTACGGAATGGCTTTGCATCAAAAGATGCACCAACTTGGAACACTTCGCATTCCATGTCGTAAAGCGCGCATGCAAAGGCAAGCGCAGTTCCCCACTGACCTGCGCCAGTTTCTGTCACAAGCTTCTTGATTCCTTCTTGGGCGTTGTAGTAAGCCTGCGGAACTGCGGTGTTTGGCTTATGTGAACCAGCAGGTGAAACACCTTCGTACTTGTAATAGATACGTGCAGGTGTGCCAAGTGCTTTTTCCAAACGATGTGCGCGGAACAGCGGGCTTGGACGCCATTGACGATAAACATCTAGAACGCCGCCGGGGATATCGATGTATCGCTCCTGGCTGACTTCTTGCATGATCAATTCCATTGGGAATAGCGGCGCGAAATCTTCTGGCCCAGCTGGCTGATGAGTTCCTGGATGTAGTGCTGGCGGCGGTGGCGCTGGCAGATCCGGAACGATGTTGTACCACTGGGTAGGCATCTCGTCTTCGGTCAAGGTGTATTTGTGGGTGCGAACTTCGTCGCTGATCTTGGCCATGATGCTCCTTTATGAAAAGCCCGTAGGGTTGGGGTACGGGTAGTTGAAAACTCTAGCGAGTTTTAGGCCCATCTGACTAGGTCAAATATCAGGGAAGTTGGTAACGATTGTGACGCGGTTGATTGCCAGCGATCTAGACGGTACTTTCCTGCAAACTGGAGGCACGGTTTCCCCAGAAAACGTTGCAGCCATTGCTCGGGCCCATGCCAGCGGCCTGGAAACCATGTTCGTAACAGGCCGACCATCGCGCTGGATGCGACAAATACCGAACATGACCGGCCATGAAGGTTTGGCCTTGGTATGCAATGGCGCATTACTGATGGATCTAAAGACTCAAGAAACTATTTACGCCGATCTAATGACAAGTGATTCAGGGCTTAAGGCTGCCCGAATTTTGCAGGAACTAGATCCGGACATTTCTTTTGCAGTCGAACTTGATCGCCACGACGTTTCATTTTTAGTTGATGACAAGTACCGACCACGTTGGGAAGTTAAGACGACTCCGCCGGCAACCGATGTCGAAACTATGTTTGGCACTGAAATCGTAATCAAGTTACTTGCTCGCCCAAGTGATCGCATTCAACAAAATGCAGATCAATTCCTCATTGAAGCCCAAGGCGCACTTGAGGGACTTGTCGACGTAACGCACTCCAACTTCCTTGACCTCATGATCGAAATGAGCGCGCTAGGCGTTAACAAGGGAACTGGTTTAGAAAAGTTTGCAACCAACAACGGAATGTCAGCAACAGAGGTGGCCGCAGTTGGTGACATGCCTAACGATGTTCCAATGATTGCTTGGGCTGGCCGCGGCGCAGCAGTTGATAACGCGCACGATTGGGTTAAAGAAGTAGCGACTGAGTTCTTGCCTTCAAATGACGATCACGGTGTTGCAGTGTTTATCGATCGAATTATTGCGGGTTAATCGTTTCGCTTACGTAAGTTTTCTAACCAAGTCTGTGGATCAACATTTGATTTTGCAACGTCAATAACTTCGCCGTGGGTACTGGCATTGTCATGTCTTGGGTAGGAACCTAAGAACTTAACGTCAGCACAAATTCGTCGAAGCTCAATTAGCGCATCGCCAAGGTTTTCATCATCAATGTGTCCAACGCAATCTAGCGAGAAGAAGTAGTCACCAAGTTGCTGCTTTGTTGGCCGAGATTCCAGACGTGACAAGTCAACACCACGAACCGCAAACTCTGTCAAAATGTTTAACAACGCACCAGGTTGGTTGCGATGCATGAACAAAGACAAAGTTGTTTTGTCGTTTCCAGTGGATGGCTGGGCATGTCCTGGCTTACTAACTAAAACAAATCGAGTCCAAGCAGAATCGCTGTCGCCAATTCCT
>JALRCB010000175.1:327-2065 GCA_023257525.1 Candidatus Nanopelagicales bacterium | reverse complement strand
GCACTGCCAGTGCCAGGTGCTCGTCAATACAAGCCAGGCAACATAATCAATTTGCCGGTTCGAACCAAACATGGTCTGCAAGAAACGCTGCCGTTTGAATGGCCAACCGATGGTGCAAACGCAATTAAGTACGTACCGCCACGAATGGCCGAAAATCGTCCTGACAGCTTTGATCCGCAAGCCACAGCCAGAGTTGATTTGCCTTCTGCCCGACAGTGGTCGATGCGATTAGTTCATGCCTTAGTTGAAGTAGTTAATTGCTCACGTCCAGCAGCACAACTAAACCGATGGATTACGCCGGAAGTAATGAGCCAGCTGCAGTATCAAATTGCCCGCAACAAAATGCCTCGTCTAGGTGTTCGCAGTATTCATGTACATGAAACCGATGACGGTGTTGCTGAAGTTAGTTCGGTATTTGGAACACCGAATCGATCCTTTGCACTAGCCCTGCGACTTGAGGGTTTAGATGGAAGATGGCGAGCAACCAGCTTGATGTGGGCACTGCCGGAATAGTTTCGGCAAGGTAAGTGCTGCCGGAATAACTAGCTAGCTGCTCCGTGGCACTTCTTGAACTTGCTGCCTGATCCACATGGACACGGTTCGTTACGTCCCACGTTTGCGTAAGCATCATTTGAAACCGAAGTTGTTTTAACTTCACCAGTTTCACTTGGGCCTGAGTACTGGAGTGCTGCTACTGATTTTGGCGCAACTAGTCCTTTAGTCTCTAGATCAATTTCTTCTGGTTCGCCATCTGCATGAACATGTGGCGTGACAGTAACTTCGGCATTAAACATGTAGCCAACAGATTCTTCCTTAATGGCTTCCATCATTGCTACGAACAAGTCAAAGCCTTCACGCTGGTATTCAACAAGTGGATCGCGTTGCGCCATTGCGCGCAGTCCGATTCCTTCTTGTAAGTAATCCATCTCGTAAAGATGCTCGCGCCACTTACGATCTAGTACCGAAAGAATTACACGGCGTTCAAGTTCGCGCATCACTGGTGGTTGCAACTCGGCTTCGCGGGCCAGGTAAGCGCGATTGATATCTTCTTGCAAAGTAACGGTCATAAACTCGGCAGACAGATCTGCAGGATCGCCACCAGCTGCCTTCACCATGTCGTCGATTGAAATCGAAATTGGGTAAAGCGCAGACAAAGCCTTCCAAAGAGCCTGCAAATCCCAATCCTCTGGGAAACCTTCTGAAGTTTCGGCTGCCACATAAGCCGCAATCGTGTCATTCATAAACGTCTTGATCTGCTCTTGAATATCTTCGCCATCTAAAACTCGAGAACGCTCAGCATAAACAACCTGACGTTGGCGGTTCATAACTTCGTCATACTTCAAAACATTTTTACGGATTTCAAAGTTTTGCGCTTCTACTTGCGTCTGAGCAGAGCGAATTGAATTCGTAACCATCTTGGCTTCAATTGGCACATCATCTGGCACGTTGAAGCGCTGCAAGAACGAATTAACCATGTCGCCCTTGAACAAACGCATTAGGTCATCTTCAAGCGACAAATAGAAACGGGTTTCGCCTGGGTCACCCTGACGTCCAGAACGTCCACGTAATTGGTTATCAATTCGACGAGATTCGTGACGTTCCGTTCCTAGAACATAAAGTCCACCGACTGCGACCACTTCATTGTGTTCAGATGCAACTGCGGCTTTTGCAGCTTCTAATGCTGGTCCCCAAGCGGCTTCATACTCAGCTGGGTTTTCTACTGGGTCAAGTCCACGAC
>JALRCB010000175.1:0-317 GCA_023257525.1 Candidatus Nanopelagicales bacterium | reverse complement strand
CACGACGCTCAAGTTCCTGAGCTGCGCGAAATTCTGGGTTACCACCAAGCATGATGTCGGTACCGCGACCGGCCATGTTTGTGGCAACGGTTACTGCACCTTTTCGACCTGCTTCGGCGACAATCGTTGCTTCCCGATCATGTTGCTTTGCGTTCAATACTTCGTGCGGGATGCCAGAGCGAGTTAAGTACTTTGAAACCAGTTCGCTCTTCTCGACGCTGGTTGTACCAACCAAAACTGGCTGGCCAGCGCGATGCTTTTCTTCAATATCAGTGATAACTGCTTTTAACTTTGCATCTTCAGTTCGGTAAACCAAG
>JALRCB010000174.1 GCA_023257525.1 Candidatus Nanopelagicales bacterium | reverse complement strand
CGAAGAAGGCTTGCGGACGCGGGTTCAATTCCCGCCAGCTCCACCATATGCTTTGTGAGAAAAACACTCTCTCACTTTTTAGAAACCCCGCTGAGGCCCAGTCTCAGCGGGGTTTTCGCCATTTTGGCTCGTGGACACGGACCTTGGTGGCAACCCTAAAAAACACCGTTTTTCAGGAAATTTCGCTCTCTATTCTCCATTTCTCATGGACAGGAGAACGCCGTGTCCACAAGTCAAGCCCTTATAAATCAAGGACTTACGAGAGTTCTCCAGTCCCCCTTTCCTTTTGACACACTGCCTACCCAATATTGGCAAAAAATACAAAACCGTACAACAAGTGCTTATGGTTTATGGTGATTGCTGGTTTAAAGGATTCGGAATCTGCGTACGCAATCAGGATTCCTTCTCTTCAAGTCCACGAGGCGCCTGGCTCAATTTGTTAAGCGCGAACTGGGAGTAGGGCGCCTCAGCCAGTATCTTTTGAGCGGCCGAAGTCGGCCAGAAGCGGTCAACCGAGGTCATTTCCGATTGGGGTCGTTCGCAGATCACATCGACCCAGAGCGGACATTGGCTCGTTATCACACGCAAGAAGATGAATTTTGGCGCGCCCGATGACGGCTCTTCTTTTACTCAATTCGGCTTTACGTTTTTTGCGATCTCTCATTTGTCTAGAGCACCAGTAAGTGCCATGGTGAATGTAACCACTAGATGAAATGATATTTCAGGTGGTATAAATTGATATTAAAAATACTCATCGTCTCATTTCATGAGCCCCCTCGACTCTTTACTCCGTCATTTCTCACTTCATGCAGGTGTTTTCTACACAGGCAACATCTGTGGACGTCATGACTTCGAGCAGGATCCTATGCGGGGCCATCTTCATGTGATCAGGCATGGAGTGGTCGAACTGATCGCCTCGAAACGAGAGAAATTTGAAATCACTGAGCCCACCTTGGTTTTTTTGCCACGCCCGGATGCTCACAGATTGGTGGCCGACACCCGAGCTGGCGCGGAGGTGGTTTGCGGCACAGTCTTTTTCGATGGCGGCGGTGCCAATCCCATCACTGATTCCTTACCTGACTGTGTGCTGATCAAACTTTCGGAAACCAGAGGGATTGAACAACTTCTGGAGCTGATGATGGAGGAAGCGTTCAACTCTGGAGATGGACAGCAGGCTGCACTGGATCGACTCTGTGAGATTCTGATCATCCGATTACTCAGGCATTGCATCGCCCATGGCGTGGCTTCTAGCGGCACGTTGGCTGGACTTACAGACACCCGAATCGCCAAGTTAATGCAAGCCGTACATGATCAGCCAGCACTGCCCTGGACGCTGGAGGACATGGCCAAAACTGCAGGCATGTCCCGTGCCAGATTCGCAGCCCATTTCAAAGAACTGACAGGGACAACTCCCGCCAATTACCTGGCTTTATGGCGGTTGATGCTTGCGCAAAAGCTCCTGAAGAAGGGCCTCACGCTTCAACGCATTGCTGGCGAAGTGGGCTACGGAAGCTCCAGCGCACTGGCCAGAGCCTTTGCCAGAGCGTTTAATTGCTCACCTTTGCAATGGCTTCAGACTCAAAGGAAGCGCGAAACTCCAGTTTTGGGATGAAGGGTGAAATTGTTGAGACGAATGGTATCCACGAACTGACATCAAATACCCAAAATATCATTTCTTTCAATGGAGATGATCATGTCGAACCGCTACCTCAATTCACTGCCTGCCCTAAGCCTTGAGACCGCCACTGGCGCACAAAAGGAAATTCTGGAGACTGCTCAAAAGCAAGTTGGGTTTATTCCGAACATGTACGCCAACATGGCCAACGTGCCTGGCGTGCTGAGCACCTACCTTCACGGATACGGACTCTTCCGCAAGGACTCGGGATTCACTCCTACCGAGCAGGAAATTGTCTTTCTGGCGGTCAGCCAAACCAATGGTTGCAAATACTGCACTGCTGCGCACAGCATGATCGCAGACAAGATGTCGGGCGTGCCTGCTGATGTGCTCCAGGCGATTCGCTCAGGTCAGCCCATCGCTGATGCGCGGCTTGCCGCACTGTTTGCATTGAC
>JALRCB010000173.1 GCA_023257525.1 Candidatus Nanopelagicales bacterium | reverse complement strand
AATCAAGGTTTGACTTACATCTCGGTATCAGTTTCGCGGAAATTAGCGATACCCCTCTTGGATCGAGAAATCTTAATAACTGGAAGTGCTCGTGCAATCGATGAGGCTTCCTTATGAGGCGAACCAAAGTTGAAGATGGAAATGTGATTGTGGAGTTCATTGGAATCACGGTGGCGCTACTAGTCCCACTCTCAATAATCGCGAATTCCAGCATCTTGGTGGCGAATGCATATCTTGCGACAGATGTGTCAGCACGCACTGCTGCGCGAGCGTTTGTAGTTTCAAGTAGTGATGCAAGTGGAAGTCGAGCCGCAAACTCAGCGGCTGGACTTGTTGCGCAAGACTTCGATTCGCAAAACAGCGTAATGAATACCAAGATCTCTTGTAGTAAGAATCCGTGCTTGTCTCCAGGCGGATTTGTAACAGTAAGAGTGAGTAAAAAAGTGAACCTGAATTTGCCCAGAGCACTAGGGTCGCGAAGCGTTGTTGTAACTTCACAGCACACTTCGGTTGTTGATGAATTCAGATCACCATGAAACTTAAAAGATTTGTTGCTAAAGACGATGGTTCAATTCTGTTATTCGGAATCGGTCTATCGGTCGCAGGCTTGATGATCGCCACGGTGTCAATCAATGTGGCCTCACTCTGGGTTACCAGAAATGTTTTGGATGGCATCGCGGATGGTGCAGCACTTTCGGCTGCTCAGGCCGTTGACACCGATGCAATTTATCGTGATGGATTGGGCACAAATCTGCGCCTAAATGAAAATCTGGCTCGAGCCAAAGTTAAACAATATGTTGAGGCAGCAAATGTGCGGTCACAAGTTGAGCAGTTTTCTGTGCGGTCAGTCAATGTTTCAGGAACATCAGTCACGGTGACCGTTCAGGCAAGGCCAAGAACCGCATTTGGTTACCTAATGCCGATTTCAACTCCGGTTGTAGTCAGCGCAGCTAAGGCAATTAATAAAGTTAGGTAACTTCAAGGTAACCTTATGAACTATGGCTACCGGAGACTTTGCAGTTGATTTAGCAACTATCAACTCCACGCTTTCTAGCATCGAAAAAGTGCTCCGGATTGATGACATGCAGGCTCAAGTTGCTGAACTTGAAATCTTGGCCTCAGCGCCAGATCTCTGGGATGACCAAGCCAATGCCCAACGCGTAACTGGAAAGCTTTCGGTGCTTCAAGCCGACATCGGTCGAATCAAGAATCTGCGTTCCCGCGTAGATGACGTTCAAGTTTTGTGGGAAATGGGCGAAGCCGAAGGTGATCAAGGAATCCTTGATGAAGTGGGCGCAGAATTAATCGCACTTGAGAAATCTATTGGTGAACTTGAAGTCCGAACTTTGCTATCGGGTGAGTATGACCACCGGGAAGCTCTAATTTCAATTCGCTCGGGAGCCGGTGGCGTTGATGCAGCCGACTGGGCCGAAATGTTGCAGCGCATGTATTTGCGATACTGCGAACGCCATGGCTGGGCAACTGAAGTTTATGAAACTTCATACGCTGAAGAAGCAGGAATCAAGTCCACAACTTTCGCAGTTAAAGCGCCGTTTGCATACGGAACACCGTCAGTTGAACAAGGCACACATCGACTCGTACGAATTTCACCCTTTGATAATCAAAGTCGACGCCAAACTTCATTTGCGGAAGTAGAAGTTATTCCAGTTGTGGAACAAACAGATTCAGTAGAAATTCCTGACGATGATTTGCGCGTTGATGTTTACCGATCATCAGGCCCTGGTGGTCAGGGTGTCAATACAACTGACTCTGCGGTTCGTCTTACACACATCCCAACCGGAATTGTTGTGTCGTGCCAAAATGAACGCTCGCAATTACAAAACAAGGCGACAGCTATGGCTGTTTTGCAAGCGAAGATCTTGGAACGAACCCGTCAGGAAGAACAAGCAAAGATAAATGCTCTGAAGGGTGACACCAGCGGCTCTTGGGGAAATCAAATGCGTTCCTATGTCTTGCATCCATATCAAATGGTCAAAGACATTAGAACTGAAGTCGAAACCGGAAATACCTCCGCTGTCCTCGATGGCGATATAGACCAATTTGTCGAGGCAGGAATT
>JALRCB010000172.1 GCA_023257525.1 Candidatus Nanopelagicales bacterium | reverse complement strand
GCTACCTTCACTCCTGGCAGCCTGATTGCTGACTTGGTTGGCGCAACTGAAGTAACGGTTAATTCAAGTCACCACCAGGCGGTGGACTCCCCTGGTGATTTAATAATTACTGGTTATGCCGAAGATGGCACCGTTGAAGTTTGTGAAGATCCATCCGCTGAATTTGTACTTGGCGTGCAATGGCATCCAGAATTCAGCGACGATGAAAAGGTTTCTGAAAATTTGTTTAGAGCGTTTGTAAAGGTTTGCGCAAACCGCTAATTATCAAGTTCGTTTTTAACTGCTGCCACAAAGTTATCGACATCAGCTTGTGTGGTATCCCATGAGCACATCCAACGAACTTGGCCGGTCAGATGATCCCAAACATAAAAACGGAAAGATTTCTGAAGCTCTTCAGTGACCTTTGGATCAAGAATTGGGAAAAGTGCATTTGCTTGTGGGGCTTCGACTTTAACCCCAGGAATATCCTTGATTCCCTTGTACAACTCTTGGGCCATTGCGTTTGAATGCTGGGCATTCTTTAGCCACAGGTCACCTTCAAACATCGCAACTAGCTGAATTGAAATGAACCGCATTTTGCTGGCCAGTTGCATTCCCGACTTACGCACGTACTTCATCGCTGAGACAAGATCTGGATTCAAAATTACGGCAGCCTCTGCTCCCATCGCACCGTTCTTGGTACCACCCAAGGAAACGGCATCTACGCCAACATCCGTTGTGAAGGCACCAAGTGAAGTTCCCAATGAAGCAGCTGCATTTGAAATGCGGGCACCATCAAGATGAATGTACATTCCAAGTGAGTGCGCATGATCTGCCAAAGCCTTAACTTCAGAAACTGAATAAACCGTGCCGTATTCCGTGGAATTAGTGATCGAAACAACCTTTGGCTGGGCGCGATGCTCATTGCCAAATCCCCACGCTTGCTTATCAACTAACTCTGGGGTGAGTTTTCCGTCTGGAGTTTCAACCTGCAAGAGCTTTAAACCAGCAACTTTTTCCGGTGCGCCGCCTTCGTCCACATTGATGTGAGCGCTGGTTGCGCAAACTACTGCTTCCCATGGCTTACACATTGCCTGCAAGGTAATTACGTTTGCACCAGTTCCGTTAAAAACTGGGAATGCTTCAGCAGCGTTTCCGAATTGCTTCTTTACGACACCAGATAGTTGTTCGGTGTAGATATCATCGCCGTAGGCAACTTGGTGGCCCGCATTAATCTCAGACAAAGCCTTAAGGATTTCTGGATGAATTCCGGCATAGTTGTCACTTGCAAAACCGCGCCAAATACCGTCACTCATGAAATTCCTTAATTAACTGTTGGTAATTCTAATGATTTATAGCGGTGTTACGTAAGCGCCGCTAATGCCACCATCAACTAGGAAGTTAGATGCTGTCATGAACGAAGAATCATCGCTAACTAGGAATGCAACTGCTGCTGCCATTTCTTCTGGTTCGCCAAAGCGACCCATTGGGATGTGCACTAGACGACGAGCTGCGCGCTCAACATCCTTTGCAAACAATTCCTGAAGTAGCGGTGTGTTAACTGGGCCAGGCGATAGCGCATTGATGCGGATACCTTCGCGGGCGAACTGCACACCAAGCTCGCGAGTCATTGCAAGAACGCCACCCTTGGAAGCGGTGTAAGAAATCTGTGATGTTGCTGCAGCCATAGTTGCAACGAATGATGCAGTGTTAACGATTGCACCCTTACCTTGGCGCTGCATGTAAGGAATAACTTCCTTGCAGCAAAGGTAAACCGAGGTTAGGTTCACTTCTTGGACTCGGCGCCATGCGTCGATTCCAGTAGTCAAGATTGAATCGTCATCTGGAGGCGAGATACCAGCATTGTTGAATGCGATGTCTACTGATCCGTAAGTGTCGAATGCAACTTTGTACATGTTTGCAACATCGTCTGCATTTGTTACATCAGCCTTAACAAAAATGCCACCAATTTGGGCTGCAACTTTTTCGCCTGATACTGGATCTAGGTCAGCAATTACAACTTTCGCGCCTTCTTCAGCTAAACGAATTGCCGTTGCTTTACCAATGCCACTTGAGCCGCCAGTGATTACTGCTACGCGGTCTTGTA
>JALRCB010000171.1 GCA_023257525.1 Candidatus Nanopelagicales bacterium | reverse complement strand
CGATTACCAAAAGCATTAATTCATCGAAACGTGCCGGGCGAAAATATCTATGACTTCTTGCAAGAGTTTGATCGAGCTTGGCTAGGTAATTCGGCAATGATTCCGTTTGGCGCGAGGCAGCGCTGGGTTGCAGCTGTTGAAGCTTTGCGGTCGAGTTATCCAATCCTGGATAACAAAGTCCGCTGGCGATTAGGTGAAGTTACGATCCCTTGGGATGTTGTTGCACCAAAGTAGAAGCTTTTACTTCTTACCTTGATTAGCTACTGCGGCAGCAGCAGTGGCCGCAGCTTCTGGATCTAGATACTTTCCACCAGGAACTACTGGCTTGAAGTTGCTATCTAATTCATAAACCAACGGAATTCCAGTTGGAATGTTTAAGCCAGCAATGTCATAATCACTGATGCCGTCTAAGTGCTTAACCAAAGCGCGCAGTGAGTTTCCATGCGCAGCCACCATAACCGTCTTGCCTGCTTTAAGGTCTGGGACGATGTTTGACTCCCAGTAAGGCAACATACGAACAACTACGTCGGCTAGACATTCAGTGCCCGGTAAGTCTTTACCTAAATCGGCGTAGCGCGGGTCATGAGTTTGCGCGTATTCATTGTTTGGATCAATAACTGGCGGTGGCGTATCAAAAGATCGACGCCACAACATGAATTGCTCTTCACCATATTCAGCAAGCGTTTGAGCTTTGTCTTTACCTTGTAAAGCGCCGTAGTGTCGTTCATTTAAACGCCAAGTGCGGTGAACCGGAATCCAGTGGCGGTCGGCAACATCGAGCGCGATGTTTGCAGTCTTGATGGCTCGACGCAAAAGTGAAGTGTGAAGCACGTCTGGCAAAATGCCTGCTTCTTTAAGTAACTCGCCAGCCCTAGTGGCTTCGCCGAGACCTTTTTGGTTTAGGTCGACATCGACCCAGCCAGTGAAAAGGTTCTTTTCATTCCATTGGCTTTCGCCATGCCGAACCAAGATCAAGGAGTAGTTACTCATAGTTCAATTCTGCCTGATTACTCAAAGAAGTGAGCAAAGGCCTGCAGGTTGGCCATGTCCATACCTTTGCTGGTTCGCCAAGCCCACTCTTTTTCAATGGCTGAACGGAAACCCAACTCAAGCAAAATGTTGAAAGAGTTATCACTGGTTTGGAGCATCACACCGAGCATTTGATCGATTTGCTCAAGGTCAACCGTGGCAATTGGAAGTACACCGGAAAGATAGATATCGCCAAGGTGATCAAGACAGTAATTGATCACAAGTAGTTTTCGGTTCTGCTCTAAAATCCAGCGGTAAACCGCTTCATGATTCTCATCTGGATTTCGGGCCACAAAACTTTCGATCTTGAAAACTTTGTCACCAATTGTCATTGCCACATTTACGAATTGCTTATTAGTTCCAGGTAGAGAAACCACAACGGTTTTCTCGCCAGCCAACTCAAACTGCAATTCCTGTGAGGTAAGAAATTCGGTAACGTCATTAATTGAAAGGGTCATACTTGCGCCCGAACTTGTGATGATTTAACGGCTTCGTTGTAAACCGAGATCAGTTTGTCGGTTGTGTCTTCCCAGCCAAAGTGAGAAGCATGCGCAATCGCACCAGTTGAAAGTTTGGTTCGAAGTGTATCATTTGTTACGACTGTGAAAATTTGGTCAGCCCAAGTAGCAGCTTCGTGACCATCGACCAAAACGCCACTGATTCCGTCGCGAACTGCAGTTGGTAGGCCACCGACGCGAGCTGCAATTACTGGAGTGCCACAAGCTTGCGCTTCAATTGCAACTAGCCCAAACGATTCGCTGTAGGACGGAACCACACAAACCGAGGCAGCTTGAAACCATTTAACTAATTCGGCGCGACTTGTTGGCGGCACAAACTTAACGATGTCAGAAATTCCAAGTTGATCGGCCAGCGTAACGAGGGCATCAGGACGTTCAAGTCCGCTCCCTGAAGGCCCACCACAGATTGCCACAACTAATCGACTTCGTAATTCAGGGTTACGTTTCAAAATTTCAGCCGCCGCTTCGATCAAAACGTCCGGTGCTTTCAATGGTTGAATGCGTCCTACAAATAACAAAACGATGGCATCGTCAGCGACACCTAA